>CAJGCH010000091.1 GCA_904501845.1 uncultured Bacillaceae bacterium
GGTCCAAGCTGCCAGCCGAATCCCCATTTCATGGCCTGGTCAATCGCCACGATATCATCGGCAATCTCCCCAAGTAATTCTGCGGAATAAACAAGCGTTGGGCTAATAACATTCCATAGCAATTCGCCAACACGATCATTCGCATAAACAAGTGCCCCCAATTTACGGGCAGCGCCTTTTTCCTGCTTAGCCGCCTCAAGTGATGGCGCTTTCAATTTCTTGCGCTCTGTATATTCAAGCGTGGATGGGTCCAGCTCCAGGATGTCTCTTCCCTTCTTCAGGTAGAAGCCTTGGCCTGTCTTGCTTCCCAGCCAGCCATTATCAAGCATTTTGGTCATAAACTCTGGGACTTCGAATACTTTCTTCTCTGCCTCATTGTCTACATTGTCATAGACATTCTTCGCTACATGCGCAAATGTGTCTAACCCAACAACATCAAGCGTTCTGAAGGTAGCACTCTTAGGGCGGCCAATCAATGGACCTGTGACAGAGTCAACTTCCCCCACGCTGTAGCCCCTTTCAATCATTTCACGAACAGTGACGAGTAACCCATACGTGCCAATCCGGTTGCCGATGAAGTTTGGAGTATCTTTCGCTTCAACAACTCCCTTGCCAAGAACATCTTCACCAAATAATTTCATGGCACTCAGTACCTCAGGGTCTGTATCCTCAGTCGGAACGATTTCCAATAATTTCAGGTAGCGCGGCGGGTTGAAGAAGTGGGTTCCAAGGAAGTGTTTCCTGAAATCTTCAGACCGCCCTTCAGCCATTGCCTCGATGGAGATACCAGACGTATTGGAACTGACAATGGTGCCAGGCTTTCTATATTCATCAATTTGCGCGAATACGCTTTGTTTAATCTCAAGTCTTTCGACAACAACCTCTATGATCCAGTCACAGTCGCCTATTTTCGGCAGATCGTCTTCAAAATTTCCTGCTTCAATTAACGATAAATTTTTCTTGGATGTCAGCGGTGCAGGTTTTTGCTTTAATAATTTTTGAATCGCAGTTTGGGCTAATCGATTACGGACTTGCTTGTCTTCAATAGTCAGGCCTTTCTTTTTCTCATCTCCGGTAAGTTCTCTTGGAACGATATCTAATAGCTTAACCGGAATCCCGATATTGGCTAAATGTGCCGCGATTCCCGAACCCATAACTCCGGAGCCTAATACGGCTACTTTTTTAATTTGAAGGTTCAACGTTAATCCCCCTTTAATTTGAATGAATGCTCATTCATTTTTGACCCAAAAAAATTTGAAACATCCTATATTTATAAATATAAGAGATATTTGTAAATTCTGCAACGAAAAAACCATAAATAGGGTATTTTTGTTTTTCTGCCTTTGGTGAATGCTAAAAAAAGGAGGTGATTCATTAATGGCCAGATTAAAGAAAGATCCGTCAAAGGCAGGCGTAAGCGCCGCTAGTGTGAAGGGCAATGCCGGTCCGCATGTGGAAAAACACCACGGAAAGGTAAACAGCCAGAATAATCAGTTCAAAAAATAAAAAGGGATTTGTCCCATAAGTCCCTAATAAATGGTACAGGTGGAGAAAATATTTTCGCTGCCTGATTTATAGTTAATGGTTCAATATCATGGTGCCTTGATGATTATCGTAAGGGATAAAAGACAGATTGGTATATTTGATGGAAGAAAGAATTAGGTCGATTTATGGTTGTGATGACTGTATTTAATCAAAAAGGCGGTTTGTACTCTTTTGCCAGGCTTTTTTGAAAATAGCTCTGTTTAAGTGGAAAGTTGAAATTTCCACACCGTTGATTGAAGTGGAAGGTGGCTGACTCCTGCGGGATTAGCGGACAGGGGAGACCCCGCAGGCTCTGAAAGCGTGGAGGAGGCTCCCCGACCGCCCCGCGGAAAGCAGCCAACCTGTAATGAAAATCAACATCTACCTTTAACAGGAGCTAAAAACATGCAAAAGGGGCTGTCCCTGAAAGTCAATCTTTATTGACTTATGGGACAGCCCCTTCAAGTAATGTCTTTCACCTAATCAGATAGAGTACATTTTATTATATTCCATAGAGACTCTTGTACCTGCTTTTCCTTCAAGGGCTTCTACCACTTGATCAAGGGAGGTGATGATGGTTGTTCTGCCTTCCCTTGATTCTGCGAATTGGATGGCCGCTTCAACCTTCGGAAGCATGCTTCCAGGTGCAAATTGTCCTTCCTCCGCATATCCTTTCAAATCCTTTGTGCCAACCTTATCAAGCAATTGCTGGTTCGGTTTGTTGTAATTGATGTAAATATTATCAACAGCCGTAAGGATAAGAAGCACATCCGCATCAACGAGCTCAGCTAGCTTCTCTGAGGCAAAATCTTTATCGATTACAGCCTCTACACCCACTAACTCTCCATCCTTAACAACGACCGGGATTCCGCCGCCTCCTGTTGAGATGACGATTTTGCCATCTTCCACAAGAGTATTGATGCTTCTATGTTCTTGAATGCTGATTGGTTTTGGTGAAGGAACTACTTTTCTCCATCCGCGGCCAGCGTCCTCTTTCACAGAAGCGCCTGTCTCAGACATCATTTTTTCGGCCTCTTCTTTTGTATAGAAAGGACCAATCGGCTTTGTTGGATTTATGAAGGCAGGGTCATTTTCATCCACGACTACGCGTGTCACAATACCAACAACCTCTTTATCAATCTTCCTTTTGGCTAATGCCTTATCCATTGCATTTTCAAGCCAATAACCAATCATCCCTTGGGACATCGCTCCGCATGTATCAAGAGGCATTGCAGGATTCTTCTCACTGTCAGCTGCCTTTTGCTGCAGAAGAATATTGCCGACTTGCGGCCCATTTCCATGTGAAATAATGATATCATTTCCGCTTTCGACAAGACCGACAAGCTGTTCAGCTGTCTTCTCAAGCGCCTTTTGCTGTGCTTTCGCGCTCGCATCTCCAGACTGGATAGCGTTGCCTCCAAGAGCAATGACAATCTTTTGCCTTTTCATCAAAGTATTCCTCCTACCGTGTCAAGTGTTTCAAGAGAATAAGATTAAATTGTGATGCTTCCAGTGGCCAATCCATAAATGGCCGCAACCGCAAAGATGATAAGTGCGGCAGATATCGCTAAATCTGTTTTGGAGAATATTTGTTTCACATTCGCTTCTTTTTGAACGAAGTAATAAATAATGATGCCTGGTGCGTATAGCAGCATAGTTAATAACAAGTAACCAACACCGGCTGCATAGACCATCCAAATAGCATATACGCTCGCCACAATCCCGACAACGAGATTTTTTGTGCGATCAGCTGCTTTGTCTTGAATGGAATATTTCAATTGATAAAATGCTGTAAAGGCATATGGAATTAAAATAGCTGATGACGCTAAAGAAAAGGCAAAATTATACGCTTGTTCAGAAACAAGGAATGTTAATAAGAACACTTGGATTAATCCATTTGTTAGCCACAATGAGTTTGCTGGTGCTCCATTCTTATTTACTCGAGCAAACCAAGAAGGGAATAGCTTTTCTTTACCAGCTAAATATGGGATCTCAGAGGCTAGCAACGTCCAGCCCAGCCATGCACCAAGTACAGAGATAATTAAGCCAAGGTTGATGAATGTTGCTCCCCAAGGTCCAACAATCGCCTCAAAAATATACGCCATTGACGGGTTAGCTAATCCAGCCACATCTGCTCTATGCATAACCCCCATGGACATGAAGGAGATTAAAACATAGATAGCAAGTGTTCCGATCAAACCAATAACAGTAGCTTTACCAACGTCTTTTTTGTCTTTTGCACGAGAAGATAAGACAACCGCACCCTCAATACCAATGAATACCCAAAGAGTTACAAGCATTGTGCTTTTTGTTTGAGCCATGACATCAGAGAACTGGAAACCGGCTCCTGTGCCCCAGAAGTCATCAAGGAAGATATCAGCATGGAACGCAAAAATCCCGATAATAATGAATAAGAAAATCGGAACGAGCTTAGCAATAGTTGTCACGATATTAACGAGTGCCGCTGAATGCACGCCTCTTAATACGAGACCATGGACAACCCATAATAAGACACTGGCACCAATGATAGCCGCAATATTTTGTCCGCCCTCAAAGATTGGGAAAAAGTAACCGATGGATGAGAATACGAGTGTCGCATAGGCTACGTTTCCAAGCCAGGCAGAAATCCAATATCCCCAAGCACTGTTGAATCCTAAGAATTTACCGAATCCGGCAGTGGCATAACTGAATACGCCGCCTTCAAGATCTGGTCTCTTTTCATTTAAGTTTTGGAATGAGAAAGCCAGGGCAATCATACCGATACCTGTGATAACCCAACCAATAATGCTTGCACCCGGTGAAGCAGCGCCTGCCATATCGGAGGCTAAGTTAAATGCTCCTCCGCCAATCATGGACCCTACAACAATCGCGATTAACGATACCAGTCCAAGTTTTTTATTTCCTTCCATCAAGAATCACCTCTTAAGTAAATGTGGAGGCAGGGAATCCCCTGCCCCATTTTAGTTATTATTCAATATTTCCTAGTGTTAAAGCCATTACCGCTTTGATTGTGTGCATACGGTTTTCAGCTTGGTCAAACACTTTGGAATGCTTGCTGCGGAATACTTCGTCTGTAACTTCCATTTCACTCAATCCGTGTTTTTCAAACACACTGCGTCCATAGGAAGTTTCAAGATCATGGAATGCTGGCAAGCAGTGTAAGAAGATTACATCCTCATTGCCTGTTTTGCTGATCATGTCCATGTTAACTTGGTATGGAGAAAGCAAGGCAATACGCTCTGCGAATTTATCTTCTTCACCCATGGATACCCAAACATCTGTATAAATAACATCTGCGCCTTTTACTGCTTCATCGACATCAGCTGTGATGGTTACACGTCCACCAGATTTCTCAGCCATTTCCTTAGCCATTTCAACGATAGAGCTTTCAGGGAATAAGGATTCAGGAGAGCAAATTCTCACATCCATACCGACAAGTGCTCCGCCAATGAGCAAGCTGTTTGCCACATTATTGCGGCCATCGCCAACATAAACGAATGTCACGCCTTCTAAGTGACCGATGTTTTCTTGAACAGTCAAGAAGTCTGCTAATGTTTGTGTTGGATGCCACATATCTGTTAAACCGTTCCATACTGGAACACCAGAGTGCTCAGCAAGCATTTCAACTTTGGAATGCTCGAAGCCGCGGAACTCAATTCCATCAAACATTCTGCCTAGTACCTTAGCAGTATCTTCAATAGACTCTTTTTTACCAAGCTGGATATCATCTTTACCCAAGTATTCAGGGTGTGCGCCTAAATCAGTGCAAGCAACTGTGAAGGCACAGCGAGTTCTTGTTGATGGTTTTTCAAAAAGAAGCGCAATGTTTTTGCCAGCCATATAACGGTGCGGAATGCCTTGTTTTTTCATATCCTTCAATTTGGCGGCAAATTCAATCATATCAACAAATTCTTCTTTTGAAAAATCCTTTTCACACAAGAAACTTTTTCCTCTGAAATCTGGTCTAGTAACAAGCATCTAGTAATTCCCCTTCCATTATTGATCAATATTTTTAGATATCTTCACGGACAAGCGGCATGCTCATGCAGCGTGGGCCCCCACGGCCGCGAGATAATTCCGAGCTTTTAATTTCGATAACCTTAATGCCATGCTCACGCAAGCATTGGTTGGATACATAATTTCGGTCATATGTAACAACAACACCTGGAGCAATTGCCAGCGTGTTTGAACCGTCATTCCATTGTTCACGGGCTGCTGCAATTTCATCTCCGTTACCGCATAGGATTAAATCCAGTTCAGTCAGATTCAATACTTCTTTCAATGCCTCTTGCAGGTCTGTGCGGTGTGTGACATTTACATGATGCTCATCTTGTCCTTTTTCAAGGATATAAATGTTCATTTTACCGCCTGGTCCTTGAATCATTGGATGCATCGTAAAGCTATTACGGTCGACCATCGTAAAGACGGTGTCTAAGTGCATGAATGCGCGGCAGCTTGGGATTTCAATGGCTACGACTTTTTTCACCTTGTCTTGTTTTTGGAATAGGTTTAAAGCCAATCGCTCAATTGCTTTAGCAGAAGTACGTGCTGATACACCAATTGCAACGACTTCTTCACTCAAGACAAGCTCATCGCCGCCTTCGATTGGATTATGATAATTACGGTCAAGCCATACAGGTATATCATGTCCAGCGAATCTTGGGTGATGTTTGATCACATATTCCATGAACATGGATTCACGACGACGTGCCGGCTCTCTCATATTATTGATTGTTAGACCATTGCCAATCGCAGCTGCAGGGTCACGAGTGAAATACAGGTTTGGCATTGGATCTGTGTAGAATGGATAGTGGTCTTCCATCATTTCATACAGATGCTTTCTTTTCTCAATATCAAGCTCATTCTTGCGAATACCTGCCATGATTTTATTAACCATGTCCAGGTTAGAGAAGGACAATAAGTATTCTTTTAGATTTTCATATGTACGCGGGTCTGTCGCATTGCTTTCTTTAAGCATCCGCCCGACGAATTCCTCTTTGACTTCCGGGTTAGTTAATGATTCAGCTACAAGGTTTTCAAGATATAAAACCTCTACTCCCTCATTCTGCAATGTTTTTGCAAAATAATCATGCTCTTCTTGGATTATCGGTAAATACGGGATATCATCAAAAAGCAATCTTTCTAGATATTCCGGAGTTAGGTTTTCAACTTCATATCCTGGACGTTTAAGCATGACAGTTTTTAGTTTCCCAATTTCCGAAGTTACATGAATAGGCTTGCTCAATATACTTACCTCCTGCACTTGATTTATCTTACAAGTTCATTATAAGAGGACGTGTTATAATAATTTGTGAAAAAAATCACATGACTTTTGTGTAAAATTCCACAAAATTCTTAATAATTAACGAAAATCCCGAATGAATATTACCGTTACGTTAAAGAAAACGCTTTCCCACTCATAAAATTGCATAAAAGGCTGTATAATACACAAATTCTATTCATAATTTTTTTCTTAATTGCTTAATGTTTTCAGTCGATTTTCAACTACTTTTGCCTGTTCCTTTGTCTTACAGATGATCAAAGATGTATCATTTCCGCAAATTGTTCCAGCCTTCTCTTCCCAATCCAGCTCATCCAAGACAGCACCAATCGTTTGGGCATGGCCAGGCAATGTTTTTAAAATGACGAAATATTCAACTCTTTCTATACTGACCAGTGCATCCTCAAGCTTTTTGCGTAATTTGATTGTATCCAAATACTTATAATCTGACACAAAGCCATATCGTGTCCCTCCTGATTTAGCGGGATACTTTGCCAGGTTCAACTCCCGTATATCGCGCGAGATGGTTGCCTGGGTTATTTCAAGTCCGTTCTTCGCTAATTCTTCCACAAGCTGTTCTTGAGTTTTGATTTCATTTTGCGTAATCACTTTCTTGATTAAAGCATGCCGCTCTTTCTTATTCATCATCTTCATCCTTTCTCATTAAATCATCGTTAAACCGCATAAGAGGCCTATCCCCATTTAAATGGGCATAGACCTCTCAATTAGCTTTCTATTTGAAAAATTGGTATCTCGTCAGGGCTCTTCAGCTCTCCAGGAGAGAAAGATACCTTTATGACTTTCTTTTCACGCTTTTGCAAATAGGCTGTTGTGACCTTCTCTCTAATTAACCCATTCTCTGGAAATACCAGATTAATTTGCTGTGAGTTATGCTGGATGTTCCTGAGAACAATCGAACATTCCACGATTTCCTTATCAGTCCATTCCGTGCACGAGCTTTCTTCCTGAATATATTGCACCGCATCGGCACCCGACTGGCCTGAATAAGCATATACATCTTCCCCCATTTTGAATAGGTTGTTCACAGCAATAGACGGTACAATCACGGCAGCCATCAGGATTACTGGCTCGACGTAGCGGAATTTCTTCCTGAAGGCCGGATATTCGCCAGTAAACCATTTGAGCAGCAGCAATACGCCAATAAATTGGATTCCCGCTGCCACAAACCATATATTTGAGAGATCAAAAGGTCCTTCTGATGGCCACGAATACGCCTCGAACAATTGACTTCCGACCATTGACTGCTGACCAGGAAACTTAAGCACTAAAGTCAATCCAGCCAGATAGACTACGCTCCCTAGTACGTTATAGGACACTTTAATCATTGTAGCACTTCCATTCTAGTCAAATATTATTAGTCCTATAATACTGGTTTCAATTGTCCACTTTCAAATACATTGCCTCTATATTTCTATATAACTAATTTTTCAAAGAATTGAGGTTCGTGAATATACATCATTTTTCCCTTTATGGTCAATTTCTTTTCCCGTTTTAGTTTATTTATGACCATGCTGGCAGTCTCTCTTGAGGTCCCTGATATAGTAGATAATTTCGCTGTAGTAAGCGGGATATCAATTCGAATGTAATTTGGATACTGCACACCAAGGTCCGTCATCAGATAGGAAATGGAATTCATCACCCTTTCTTGCGCGTTAGGAATAATGCCTTGCTGAATCCGTCTTTCTTGCCCTTCTAAGATTTTTCCGTACTCCTTAATTATTCTTTGAAGAAGCCGATTATGCTTTGCCACAAACCTTTCAAAGACTTCTGTCGATACATACAGGACACGGACATCTGTTTCAGCGATAGCAGAATGGCTATATTCTTTGCTTTCTGAGAGTAAACCATTATAGGGAAATATCGTATCTTTCTTTATGTATTGACTGTATTGCAGGCTCCCTTGTTTATTTGACTTTTCGAGGGTGATATACCCATCCAGCAAATAATAAACTCTAAGCCTAGGATCTCCCTGCCAAAATAAATACTGTCCTTTTTTCAGCTTTCTTTCATATATAAATGGTTCTAATACGCTTAAGTCTTGCTGGCTCAAATCGGAGAAGAACTCTTTCTCCTTTAAACAATCAATTATTTCACCGTTCATAAATGTACACCCGCTTCATCCTATTTTGTGCCTGCTTCCTTCTTTCTGCAATGCCCATTGGCAGACGGATTTGTACTTCTTTTTTTGCTGCATGAAAAAGAGATATACCTGCTAATTCCCACCTCTATTATTATATCAAAATAGTAAAAATAATAAAAATAGTATACAGAAAGTTTCCTGCATACTATTTTTATACAAATCCTGCTTGATTGAACGTGCTACACGAGGCAGCAACTTCACCACAAGACAAAGAAAAAAAAGAAGGGATTTCCCCCTCCTTTTTCATGAAGAAAACATATATTTTCTATGGTGGTATCGTATGCTGAAAATAAGTCCGAGCGCCATCATATTACCGAGGAGTGAACTCCCTCCATAACTAAGGAATGGCAGCGGAATACCCGTAATTGGCAAAAGGCCAATCGTCATCCCAATATTTTCGAACACATGGAATGTCAGCATGCAAATGACACCAACACAAATATACGTGTTATATTCATTTTTTGTCTCAAGCCCGATCTTTGTCATATTATAGATGAGCATGAAAAAGAGAATAATCACGGCGCTTGCACCAAGGAAACCATATTCCTCGCCAATGACCGCAAAAATAAAGTCCGTATGTCCCTCAGGCAAATATACTTCTTTGTTTCCAAATCCTTTCCCTGAGGTTGTCCCAGAACCAATAGCCAGCAAGGATTTGATTAATTGGTATCCCTCTGCTGAGGTATGACTATACGGATCAAGCCAGGCATATATTCGCCCAAATTGGTATTGTTTCACGTGGAAGTATTTTTCCATAATATTTGGATGCCAGACGACTAAATAGAAAATCGTTCCCACCAGCAGTAATCCGCCGCCGAACATCGGCAGCAAGATTCTCCATGTTATCCCAGAAACAAAAATCATGCCAATCATGATGGCAATCATGACGAGTGAAGTTCCAAGGTCAGGCTGCTGCATAACAAGCATTAATGGCGCACCAGTTGTTAAGCCTATTTTCATCAACAGGATGAAATCTGTTTGCATGGTTCTGATTCGATGCTTCGCATGATGATTTTGGATAAGGGCAGACAAGGCCATAATCAAGAAGACCTTCATCATCTCTGAAGGCTGTATAGAACCCAGCCCCGGCAGTTTATACCAGCTTTTCGCACCATTTATAACCGGAGCCAAGCCTTCTGGTGCAACAATCAAACCAAGCAAGAGAAGAAGGCCAAGCCCATATAAATACCATGACATTTTCTTTAGCTGGTCGGCATCCAATGTCATGATTAAAAAAGCAATTGTCAAACCAACCGCATACCACACAATTTGTTTAACGACAAAATTCTCTCCA
>CAJGCH010000092.1 GCA_904501845.1 uncultured Bacillaceae bacterium
CTCATTTGTTCCCGCAGCCAAACAATCCGCTCCTCTATCTCCTTTAGTTTATCTACATACATATACATCCTCATCTCTTCGTTCACCTACATCCATTGTACAAGGAAAGATGGATAATACGGCCCAATAAAATATGGAAACAATAAAAAAACAGGCAGATAGGCGGGCTTTCTCTGACGATGGCCACCTTTTTCCCACCCTTCATACCCATTGTATAGGTGAAGGGTGGGCGTTGCCTGGCTTTCCCCACCTTTCTCCCACCCTTCCTACCCGTTGCATGGGCGAAGGGTGGGCGTTGCCTGGCTTTCCCCACCCTTCAACCACACTTCATTTCCATTACATAGACTGTCTCGAATTCACACAAAATAAAAAGGACCGCAGCATTCTGCGCTCCTCATATAACAGATGATTATTAATTCACTATTTGAGTCTTTTTAAATGCAGGGCTCAGTTCACTCCACACGTCAAAAAGATTCCCGTCAGGATCAGCAAACACAAAGTTTTTGCCGGCATGTCCCCTGTCTTCAATCTCACCGACAGGCATTTTTCGTCTTGTGAAATCCTCATGCAGTTTCGTAAGCGCTTTCTCTCCATCAACTTCAAAGGTAAGGATAAAATGGTTCTTACCTGCTCCATCTATGAAATTTGCGCTTTGGTCTGCTGCTGATTTTAATAGGAAGAAGCTTTGTCCTGCCAAGTCTACAATCGCTTTTTCTTTATCAAGATATTTTAATTCTGCCTCTAAATGCTGGGCATACCATTTCTGCGAGCGGTCTGGATCTGTTACGGGAATATAAACGGTACCGACTCTATTAAGCTTTTCATTCATGCTTATTCATCCCCTTTGTCTCTGGCCTAGTATACTATTTCGCTATTTCATACATTAATTCCTTCCCTAGAAAAAAATAAGCAGGGGAATCCTGCTTATTTCATTTCATTTTTATTCGTAATAATCGCATGCTATTGAGCGTCACAATTAAAGTAGCTCCCATATCAGCAAATATGGCCAGCCAAAGGGTTAACCAGCCCGGTATAACAAGAAGCAGCGCTAAGGCCTTTATCCCAAGTGAGAAGATAATATTTTGCTTGATGATCTTAAGCGCCTTTCGGCTCAATTGTATTGTGTATGGGAGTTTATTAAGATCATCCGCCATCAAGGCGATATCTGCTGTCTCTAATGCAGCGTCTGTTCCCGCTCCTCCCATGGCCACGCCGATGCTTGCCGCCGCTAAGGCTGGTGCATCGTTTACTCCGTCGCCAATCATTGCGACGTGGCCATATTCTTCTTGCAGTTTCTTAATATAGGTCAATTTTTGCTCTGGGAGCAATTCAGATCGGACATTTGTTACGCCTACGCTTTTCGCAACTGCTTCAGCCGTGCGTTTATTATCCCCGGTCAGCATGATGGTTTTTTGGATACCTGCTTTGTGCAGCCTTTTTATGGCTAGACTGGCAGATTCCCTTACATGATCAGCGACGGCAATCAATAGCATGATGCTCTGCTCTGTTGCTAAAGCCATAACGGTTTTCCCCTCAGCTTGAAGGGAAGTGATACGGGCGTTTATTTCATCCGTTAATAAATCTGCCTTCATTTCCCTGAAAAGACCTGGGCTACCGACATAATAACGGGTCTTGTTAATGACTGCTGAAATGCCCTTGCCTGTAATGGATTGCACATTATCAGGTTTTATGGCATCAATATCTAGTTTTAGCTGCCTCGCTTTTTCGACAATCGCTCCGGCCAGCGGGTGACCCGAACCTTTCTCGATAGCAGCGGCCAACGTCAAGGCGTCATTCTCTTTAAGGCCAAATGTAACCATATCTGTAACTACCGGCTTCCCTTCAGTAAGCGTTCCTGTCTTATCAAATGCGATTACCTTTAAATGGCCTGCTTCCTCCAAATGAATGCCGCCTTTTATAAGCACTCCGTTTCTTGCCGCATTGCCAATCGCTGTTACGACAGCCACCGGAGTGGAGACGACGAGTGCACAAGGACATCCTACGACTAAGGCAGCAAGTCCTTGATAAACCCAAGTGCTCCAATCTCCGTCAAATAGCAGCGGCGGAACAATCATAATCAGGAAAGCCACAGCCATGATGGCTGGTGTATAGTACTTTGCGAACCGATCCACGAAGGCTTGTGATGGAGCTTTCTCCGCCTGGGCATCTTCAACTAACTGAATAATTTTTGCTATCGTTGTGTCCTCGGCACGTTTCGTAACTTCGATTTCCAATAATCCCTCTTCATTTAATGTACCGGCAAAGACTTCATCACCAGCACTTTTTTGCACGGCAATGCTCTCACCCGTTATAGCCGCTTGATTTAGGGATGAACTCCCCTTCTTGACAATTCCGTCCATAGCAACCTTCTGTCCAGGTTTAACGATCATTAAATCATGAAGCTCTATCTCATCAACCGGCAAGACCATTTCCTGATTCCCACGTCGAATCAATGCTTCATTTGGTGCAAGATTCATCAAAAGCTCAATGGAACGACGCGCCTTATCCATTGAATAACGCTCAAGTGCTTCGCTGACGGCAAAGAGGATGACAACAATGGCCCCCTCTCTCCACTCCCCTATGATTGCAGCACCGATGATAGCAATCGTCATTAAGGTGTTCATGTCAAAGGATAATTTACTTAAATTCTTCAAACCAGTTAAGAACAGAGAATATCCGCCAACCGCTATCACTATGAAGAAGCCAATCGTCGGGATTATATGCTGCTCTCCATATACAGCTGATGATGCAAAGCTAATGAGAAGAATAAGTACAGAGAAATACACCTTCCAATTATCTTTCTGTTTCCAAAACGGCACACGCTCAGCTCGTTTTTCTCTCTCATCCCTTATTTTCAAATTTTCGAATGCGCCAGCTCTTTCAATCTCATCGAGGGTTGCTTCGCCTTCCACAAAGATCTTGGATGCACCAAAATTAATCCTTGCATCTGTGACGCCATCTATGCTCTTCACATTATCCTCGAATATCCTGGCACAATTGGCACAGCTCAATCCTTCAATACGATAGGTTTTCCCTTCGTGATTCTGCTGTTTCTGCTGAAGTTCAGCCATCTGCTTTCACCTCTTTTTTATGAGCAAGAGCCATCAACATTATTTGCTCAATATGGTCATCATCTAATGAATAAAAGACGAGTTTTTTCTCTTTCCGGTATTTTACGACACCTTGCTTGTAGAGATTCCTCAGATGATGGGATGTATTCGCAATGGTTGCGCCAATGATATTGGAAAGGTCACATACACAAAGCTCCTCCTCGCAGCATAAGGCATAAACAATTTTGGACCGATTCTCTTCAGCGAGCGCCTTGAACAAAAGGGTCACATCGGAGATATTCTCCCGTTCTATTTTCTCCTGTACCTGTTTAACCTTCAGTTCATCAAAACACTCGACCTCACATATGTCTCTCTGTTTCATATAATCACCCATTTCATTCAAGCGTTTGTTTGATTATATATATGATATCATTGCTTATCTGATTCATTCAAACATTCACTTGAATGAATTAACCTAAAGTCAAAAATAAAAGGATAAGCGCATCTGCTTATCCTTCCTGCTTCTATATTACCTGCCTATGATAAACCGGCATCCTCAAGCGCATGTTTACGCAGTACTTGCTTCAATACCTTCCCGGAAGCATTCCTTGGCAATTCTTTTGTGAACTCCACTTCTTTCGGTTTCTTGTAGGAAGCAAGCTTACTGCCGCAATACGCTATCACCTCTTCCTCCGTAAGGTTTTCACCCGGCTTTAAGATCACGATTGCCTTCACGCTTTCTCCCCACGCTTGATCCGGAACTCCAATGACCGCACAATCTATGATCGAAGGATGAGCCAATAGCACGGCCTCAACCTCAGCGGGATATATATTTTCGCCGCCGCTAATCAGCATATCCTTCTTCCGGTCCACCACATAGATGAAACCCTCTTCATCCATCCTGACCAAGTCACCACTATGGAACCATCCGCCCTTAAAAGCTTCTTCCGTTGCTGCCTTGTTCTTATAGTATTCTTTCATCACACTCGGTCCACGGTAAATAATTTCTCCAATCTCTCCAACCGGAACATCGTTCATCTCCTCATCGACGACACGCAATTCAATATTCAAAGCTGCCCGCCCCACAGAATCCGTCTTCCTTAGGGCATCGTCCCCCTTTAGAATCGTAGCTGATGAAGTCGTTTCTGTTTGGCCGAAGGTATCAATGAGGAAAGCATGATGAAAATGCTTCAATATCAAATGCTTTAACCCAATCGGACAAATGGCTCCGCCTGTCGTGCAGCTCGCGACAGAGGACAAATTGAATTGACCGATATTTGGAATCTGGAAAAGGTAGTTCCACATCGTAGGGACAAGCGCAAGGGTCGTGACTCCTTCCTCCTCAATCGCCTTTAGGACGGAAAGTGGATGGTACTCCTTTTGAATGATGGTTTTTCCGCAAACAAGAACGGTCCGAATCAGAATCATAATGCCTGCAATATGGAATAAGGGGACAGTTGCCAGCTGGATTTGATGCAAGCCCGCCTGTCCTTCCCACATCATGTTGAACCCATTCACGCACAGATTCTTATGTGTGAGGACCGCACCCTTTGGCCGGCCAGTCGTACCTGATGTGTAAACAATCATGGCGGGCTCATCATCATGGATGCCTGGCGAGCTATACGGCATATCTTGTTCAAAAAGATGACTATATGGCAGGAAATCCATATGCTCTGGCACCTCGCCATTCACGATAACCAAACGGACCTTTGGAATCCGTTCCATCATCTCCCAAACGATGCCCGCGTACTCCTCATCAATAAACAGTACCGCACAGTCTGAGTCGTTCAAAATATACTCAAGCTCCATCACTCCAAGGCGGAAATTAATGGGCACTACGGCATGCCCAGTGAGAGCTGTGCCAAAGAACACCTCGACAATGGCAAGCGAATTCTTCATGAGGAAGCCAATCTTATCCTCCTGCTTAAGCTCCCTTGCCATCAGCCAGGCTGCCAGTTGACTTGCACGCTGGTCGAGCTCCTCAAAGGTCAAGGTGTCTCCCTCATACTTAAAGGCATCCATGGATGGTGAACGATGGGCAGCGCGCTTTAATAGCTCTCCTACTAAGAGCTGTGAAGAAGCATACAATGACGATGTTGCCATGGTCCTCTCCTCCAATCCTATTAATGATCACGAGCTAATCATTTCCGTATTGATTTCATTAAATGAGCATTTGGCACCTTACAGACCCATTCTCTTTGCAATGATTACCTTCATGATTTCATTCGTGCCGGCAAAAATCGGAGAAACGGCAATATCCCGGTAGCGGCGGGCAATCTTGTATTCTTCCATATATCCATACCCTCCATGAAGCTGCATGCATTTCGGAGCATTTTTCCTTGCCATATCGGTAATCCACCACTTGGCCATTGATACCTCAGTTTCAATTTGATCTCCATTCATATGTCTTTGAATCAATTGATCAAGAAAGGTCCTTCCAAGCTGGACTTCCGTCGCAATTTCAGCCAAGGTGAATTGCGTGTTCTGAAATTTCGCTATCGGTTTCCCAAAAGCTTCTCGTTCCTTTACATAGGAAAGTGTCAATGCCAGCATGTCCTCGGCAGCCACCTGACCGCCGATTGCCGCAAGCAGCCTTTCCTGCTGCAGATTTTCCATTAAGTATTTGAACCCTTCTCCTTCGTTACCGAGCAGATTCTCTGCAGGAACCCTAACGTCCTCAAAGATTAGCTCTGCCGTATCCTGGGCATGCATTCCCACCTTACGAAGCTTGCGCCCTCGAGAGAAGCCCGGTGTATCTTTCTCTACTATGAGCAGGCTGATTCCTTTATGGGCTGGCTGTACATTCATATCTGTTTTACATGCAACAATTACGACATCTGCATGAATGCCATTGGTAATGAAGGTTTTCTGGCCGTTGATGATATATTCATCACCATTCTTCACTGCCGTCGTTTTGATTCCGGCCAAATCCGACCCTGTGCCAGGCTCCGTCATGGCGATAGCTGTGATAATGTCCCCGCTTACACATCCAGGCAAGTATCGTTTCTTCTGCTCCTCTGTACCAAACGATTCAATATAAGGAACCATAATCCCGCTATGGGCACCCGGACCTGCCATTCCCCCGCCAATTCTCCCTGTTTCCTCTGACAAGATTGCCGAATAACCAAAATCACCGGAGGCGCCCCCATACTCCTCGCTGACAGATGGACATAAAAAGCCGTTCTCGCCCATCTTCCGCCAAAACTCCCTTGGAACGAGCCGCTCTTCTTCCCACTGTTCAAAATAAGGAAGGCATTCCTTCTCTAAGAATTTTCGCAATGAATGACGAAACATTACATGCTCATCCGTATAATATGGACGTTCCTTTTTTTGCACATCAGATACCGCTGTTTTGGCCATTACTATTCCTCCTCTTCTTTCGCGAATCTCGGCAAAAGATAGGGATGCAAAACGAAAGCTCTCCATCCTTTTTTGCCATCTTACTCTCGTCTATAAAAGTGCAATATTCATGCCAACACCTAAGCCCGGCTATAAGTTGTCCTTTAACAGCGGTGTTCCGGAATTCCCTACATTCCCTTCCAGACCTGTCTGATACCCAAACACCTCACATCCATTTTTTACATGCACTTGAAATATTGTCTTTCCGGAAAGACTATGACAGTATAAGAGCAGATATCATGCGAGAGAAGAAAAAAGCACATACTTAGCCCGCTTCTCTCAAAACATAACGGAGGAATCACCATGGAAAACTTACCAAATTGCCCGAAATGCGGGTCTGAATACACATATGAAGACGGAAGCATGCTTGTTTGCCCTGTTTGCGCACACGAGTGGACACTAGAATCTGAGGCTGAGAACAATGAAGATGTTAAAGTCATCAAGGATGCAAACGGTAATGTCCTTAATGATGGCGATACTGTATCTGTCATTAAAGATTTGAAAGTTAAAGGAAGCTCATCCGTCATCAAAATTGGCACGAAAGTAAAAAACATCCGCTTAGTTGACGGCGATCATGATATTGATTGCAAAATCGAAGGCTTCGGTGCAATGAAACTGAAATCTGAATTTGTTAAGAAAATCTAAAGAAGAAAAACACCTGCCGTCTATTTGTCCGGCAGGTGTTTTTATAATAAAATTGATTATTGTTCAAAGCTAGCACCATTCTTTCAAGGTATATATAGCATGGTTTTTTCAAATAGAAAAATAGACTCTATGTAAGGATAGCTCCCCAATGTCCGCTAAGAAGGCAGCGATGAACAGTCTTATCCTGCTTTTTATCCCCTTTTACAGGATGAATTCATTTTTCCATGAAGCTCAGAAACGATAATATCTTTCTCTGACATGACATAGCCATGGCTTGTCATCAGCTTTTCTTCAAGTGTATCAGGCAGACGATTCTGGTCATAGGCACAAATCAAATAAAGACCTAATTCACCGACAACCTTATCAGCCTTACTTTCAAACTCCTCCAGAATAGGAATGATTCCCTCCTGCTGGCCCCATTCGACATGTGCCCAAATTCTAAAAGAGATTTCTTCATCAAAGAATGGCTGCAGGGTGTTTGATAGATGGTCGAATATAATGTCTGGCTGAAAACTGCCTGCTGAGACATAATAGTCAAAATTATTGATCATATGAATGGACGACAGCTGTTCTCTCGTCAATCTTATTTTTAATTCATCACGAAGGATATTCATGATTCGCTGGCTTTCAATCAACAGGATATGATCTCCCTGCTCCAAGGCAGATTCAACATAAGCAATTAAATTACATATATACGTATCTTGTTCTTTAATTTTATAAAAAATATGAACACCTTTCTCTTCTTGAATCATCTGATTGAGCTTTGAAAATTTTCTCTTTAGCATATTATCACATCCTTAATATCCATTTGGATATTTTTATAGTAACATTCCTAAATGGGCATATGTTTCATTTAAGATAAAAAGATAGACTAATCAGTTTATTTTCATCAGCCAAATAAATCGATTTTCATAGCATACAACTTGCGGCTAAAAAGACTTTCGGGTACTCCTCTATACGCTCGAGAATAAAAAAAGGGGATATACCGATGTTGGTATGTCCCCTTCATATACATATTAATAAGCTGTCCAGCCGCCATCTACAGCCAAGACGGTACCATTTACAAAGCTTGAATCATCCGACCCAAGGAATAGGGCAGCCTGAGCGATTTCTTCCGGTTTCCCCGCTCTTGGATTAATGGCCATTCCTGCTTGCTGTCTAGATGCACCGAACTTGTCCACATTCGTCATGGATGCTGAAATATTAGTCATAACAGCACCAGGAGCAATAGCGTTGCAACGGATACCTTTTTGAGCATACATATAGCCTGTATTTTTCGTGAAACCAATGACAGCATGCTTAGATGCTGTATAAGCTGCACCGGCTCTTCCTCCATGAAGACCTCCTGCAGAGGCAATATTCACGATGACACCGCTTTCTTTTCCAAGGAAAATTGGCAATACTTTTCTTGTCATGCGCATGACGCTTGTTGTATTAACAGCAAAGACTCTTTCCCATCTTTCATCCACGACATCCCCGGCCGGTTCAAATCCGTCCATAATTCCTGCGTTGTTGACAAGAACATCAACGGTTCCATATTTCTCTACTGTTGTATCTACCAGCGTTTGAACATCTTCTTCCACAGCCACATTTGTTTTCATAGCTATGGCTTCCCCGCCTGCCGCTTTAATTTCTTCAACCGTTTCATTTGCTCCGTCTAAATTTAAATCAGAAACGACTACTTTCGCACCTTCTTTTGCATACAGCTGGGCAATTTGTTTTCCCATGCCTGATGCAGCACCAGTTACTATTGCTACTTTTCCTTGAAGTTTCATCGTCGATTTCCCCTTTTTCTCATAAGTATACAGATGTTGAAAAATATACATCTGTCTATTTTTAGTATAAAATTTAATTAAAATTTATACAACATATAAGAATTTCATATTTGTTGACTAATAGACAATTATCAATAAATATATCTATTATCACTTTAATTTTGTACAAAAAGGGGAATATAGCATGGCGATAGATCGGCGAGTTTCTAAATCAAAGCATGCATTAAAACAAGCCTTAATAATCTTAATGAATAAAAAAACATTTAAAAATATCACCATCTCGGAAATCGTCGAGCTCGCAGACTTGAACCGGGGACCCTTCTACAAGCATTATCAAGATAAAGAAGATTTATTAAACGATCTTATTCAAGACGTTCTATCTGACCTTACGGAATCCTACCGGGCTCCTTACAAAAATCAGCCAACCTTTTATTTTGATCATCTTACTGCGTCAGCAATCAAGATTTTTGATCATGTCGCAAAATATTCCAATTTCTATACCATCGTCATTAATGATGATGCTCTCCCTGGGTTCTTGAATAAAATAGGTGAATTACTGAAGGAACTGGCTATCAAAGATCTTATGAAGGATTTTACCGACCTAAATATTGATCCCAAGCTAATGGCAAGTTATCAATCCTATGCGATATTAGGACTGATTATCGAATGGGTCAAGGGCGGATTTATTTATACCCCCTCCTATATGGCAACCCAGCTGTTAAACATCCTGACGATAGAAAAGCCTCATAAAATCAAGTAGATAGGAAAAACCATTAGAAAAAGCCTAGGGATATGTCCCAGGCTTTTTTCATCTATTCTTCTACCTCACAGCCGTCACCAGTACAGACATCTCTGTTCGGTTCAATCCGGCTTCCTGCAGAAAAATTATTCTCCTCACTCCACACCTGATTAAGGGTTTCTTTGAAAAGCTCAAGCGGCTGAGCCCCAGAGATGGCATACTTCCGGTTAAAGACGAAAAACGGCACACCTTTGACGCCAATAGTCTGTCCTTCCAGCTGATCCCGGTGCACGTCAGCTGCATAGGCATCGCTAGACAACACTTGCTCGGCACGAACTTGATCCAGTCCTGCTTCATGCGCGAGCCTTAACAAGGTTTCATGGCTGCCAATGAATTCTGATTCGGTAAAATGAGCACGGAAAAGCCGCTCTGTATAGACAGAAGC
>CAJGCH010000093.1 GCA_904501845.1 uncultured Bacillaceae bacterium
CATGAAGCTGTGGAGAAAGTAAAGGAACTGGCAAGAAATCATGGCGGAATGGTCAAGAGCTTGGATAGCGATGAGATTTATGCGGCGGATGCCGATGTGTTCGTTCCTTGTGCCGCTGGAGGCATCATTAATGATGACACGCTTGCCGTCATGAAGGTGAAGGCCATTGCTGGTTCTGCCAATAACCAGCTCTTACAAGACAGGCACGGAGAGAAGTTGAAGGAGATGGGAATTCTCTACGCACCTGACTATATGATCAATTGCGGAGGCCTGATCCAGGTAGCTGATGAGTTATATGGAGCGAATAAGAAACGCGTATTGACCAAAACGAAAACTATCTATGATTCTTTGCTTGAAGTATACAGCCAAGCGGAGCTCGATAATATAACGACAGCTGAGGCGGCGAATCGCTTGTGTGAAAAGCGAATGGAGGAACGGAAGAGACTCAATCATTTCTTCTCTCATAGCAAGCCGCCTAAATGGGATATCCGCAAGTAAAAATTTTGAATAAGAGGTGAATCGGATGACGGTTGAATTTCCAATCTATCAAATGATGGATGAAAGTGGGCAGCTTGTAAGAGGGCACGATAAAGAAAGAATAACAGATGAGCTAGTGAAAGAATTCTATTATCATATGGTTCGCATCAGAACCTTTGACCGAAAGGCAATCAGTTTGCAGCGTCAGGGGAGATTAGGGACATATGCGCCATTTGAGGGGCAGGAGGCAGCGCAGGCGGGAAGCGCACTCGCTCTCGGGAAAGAGGATTGGGTATTCCCGACCTACCGTGACCATGGGGCAACCTTAACCTTCGGCGCCAACATGGCGCGTACCTTCCTATACTGGAACGGCCGGGTGGAAGGCTGTGTGCCGGAGGAAGGAAAGAGAATCTTTCCGCCTGCAGTCCCAATTGCCACACAGCTCCCTCATGCCGCAGGCGCAGCATTGGCGGAAAAGAGAAAAGGGACAAAAAACGCGGCCATCGCTTATTTTGGTGATGGGGCAACTTCTGAGGGGGATTTCATGAAGGGATGAACATGGCCAGTGTATTCCAGGTCCCTGCCGTCTTTTTTAATCAGAATAATGGTTATGCCATATCTGTTCCGATTGAAAAACAGATGAATTCGAAGACAGTTGCGCAAAAATCTGTTGCTTATGGCATACCAGGCGTTCGGGTGGATGGCAATGATATTTTCGCTGTGTACTTTCAGACGAAGGAGGCATTAGAGCGAGCGCGTAATGGAGAGGGACCGACATTGATCGAAGCGGTTACCTGGAGATATGGAGCCCATACGACCGCAGATGATCCGACCAAATACCGCAACCAGGCAGATAGCGATCAAATCAGGCAAACACGTGATCCGCTTATGCGCCTCGAGCGATACATGAAGAACGAAGGCCTTTGGGATGAGGAGTGGACTAAGCAAATTCAAGAAGAAATCACGGAGGAAGTAGAGCGGGCCATCCGCGAGGTGGAGAGCTATCCAAAGCCGAAGGTGGATGATCTGTTCGACCATGTATTTGAAACACCTACCTGGACAATCGCTAAGCAAAAGGAAGAGTATTTCCAATTGTTAGGAGGAGAAGCGAAATGGCGTTAAGAGAAGAACAACTGTCAGCAAGCATCAAGACAAACAGGATGACACTCATTCAAGCCATTACAGATGGATTGGGAACAATGCTTGAAGCGGATGATCGGATTCTCTTGCTAGGAGAGGATATTGGGAAAAACGGCGGGGTTTTTCGTGCGACAGAGGGGCTTCAGGAACGATTCGGCCCAGACCGCGTGATGGATACGCCGCTCAGCGAATCAGGAATCATCGGTACCTCTGTCGGACTTGCGGTCAATGGGTTTAAGCCGATTGCGGAAATGCAATTCTTTGGTTTTATTTATCCGGCCTATGAGCAAATCATGACCCATGTATCTCGAATTCGCATGAGAACAATGGGCCGCTACACTGTGCCAATGGTCATTCGCGCCCCTTATGGAGCGGGTATCCGTGCTCCTGAAATCCATTCAGACAGTGTGGAGGCATTATTCACCCATATGCCTGGCATAAAGGTCGTATGCCCATCAACGGCGCATGATGCAAAAGGGCTGTTAATCGCAGCTATCGAAGATCCTGACCCCGTCTTGTTTCTAGAGCCTTTGAAGCTCTATCGTTCCGTTCGGGATGAAGTGCCAGAAGGGCAATACATGGTCGAAATCGGCAAGGGAAAAAAAGTTAGGGACGGGGATGATGTGACAATCATCGCATGGGGAGCGATGGTTCAGGTGGCCATGGAGGCAGCAAATCAGGCTGAAAAGGATGGAATCAGCTGTGATGTGATTGACTTAAGGACCCTGTATCCAATCGATCGGGATATCATCGCTGAATCAGTCCAAAGAACAGGGCGAGCGGTCATTGTGCATGAGGCACATGAGACAGGAGGAGTAGGCAATGATATTGTGTCCATCATTAATGATTATTCCTTCCTCTATCTGAAATCACCGATTGAACGCATCGCAGGCTTCGATGTTCCGGTCCCGTTCTTTGCCCTGGAGGAACATTATTTGCCTACACCGAAGCGGGTCCATCATGCCATTAAAAAAACAGTCGATTTTTAGGAGGGGAATGCATTGGTCGAAGTGAAGCTTCATGATATTGGGGAAGGGATGACCGAAGGGGAAATCATCCATTATTTTGTGAAGGTGGGGGATGCCGTTAAGGCAGACCAGCCATTGGTCGAGGTTCAGACCGATAAGATGGTGGCTGAGCTTCCTTCCCCCGCGAGCGGTGTCGTTAAAGACATCGTGATTGATAAAGGGGATACCGTATCTGTCGGGACGACCTTGCTCGTGCTTGAAGAGGCGGGCGAAAAAGGAAAAGCTGTTTCTGCAGAACCGATGCTTGAATACATCGCTCAGCCAAAAGTGAAGACAGAGCGTGTATTCGTTAAGGCAGCTCCCTATACACGGAAGATTGCGCGTGAATGCGGGGTGGATATTCAAGTCATTAAAGGAACGGGAAGAAATGGCCGCATCACCGTCGAGGACGTCTATAATTTCGTGAAAAGCAATGCTCCTAAAGAAGAAGGAAAAGAGATTAAAAGTGTAGCGATCTCTCATCCTGCAGCTGAGCAGATGAAAGAGAAGGAGGAAGAACGGAGCAGCCTCCCTAATACGGAAACGATTCCATTTAGGGGACGCCGCAAGCAAATTGCCAAGAATATGGTGAAATCACTCTACACCATTCCTCATGTCACGCATTTTGAGGAGGTCGATATGACGGAGCTTCTGGACTATCGCAAAAAGATAGCTGAGATGGGGAGGTCCGTATCGGTGACCGCCTTCTTAATTAAGGCCATCACCCAAGCTCTTAAACAATATCCTATCTTCAATGCGAAGCTGGATGAAGAAAAGGAAATGATTATACTCGAAAAAGAGTATCATATCGGACTTGCGGCTGACACGGAGGATGGTCTGGTCGTTCCGGTCATCCGTGATGCGAACCGTTTGTCAGTCCAAGAGATTCATAGGAAGCAAAAAGAGCTGACGCAAAAAGCGAAGGAAGGCACTCTGACAGGAGCTGACATGAGAGGGGGAACGTTTACGATCAGCAATGTCGGACCGCTCGGAAGCATGGGGGCGACCCCAATCATTAACTACCCGCAGACAGGATTGATTGCTTTTCATAAAACAAAGAAAATGCCTGTCGTGATAGAGAATGATGAAATCGCTATCCGAAGCATCATGAACATTTCCATGTCCTTTGATCATCGTGTCGCGGACGGTGCGACTGCAGTTGCATTCACGAACGCTTTTAAACAATACATCGAGAATCCAGCATTATGGCTGATTGATATGGCTTAAACGGTATAGAGATAGATTTTAGGCGGGGGGTCCATTTTAAATGGAATGAAGGAGGAGAAGAAGATAGTGGTTACGAGTCAAAATGACGGGCTTCAAAAGAGACTCTTGCCCCGCCATATTACCATGATGGCGATGGGCGGAGCGATTGGTACAGGTATTTTTAAGGGAAGTGCCGAGACTGTGACATTAGCAGGACCGGGGGTCATCTTAACCTATGTATTCGCTGGACTCCTGCTGCTTGTCGTGATGGGAGCCATTGCTGAAATGGCCCTCGTGTATCCAAATACGAATATGAAGGGGTTCATACATAAGGCGTTCGGAAAACGGGTCTCATTTGTCGTCGGCTGGATGTACTGCATTATGTGGCTCGCGGTGTGCGTCATTGAGGTGGTCGTGGCAGGGAGCTTCCTTCAATACTGGTTTCCATCCATTCCACTCTGGGCCTTAAGCCTTGCCTGCACAGCCTTTGTCATAGGCATCAATATGATGAATGTCAAGAATTACGGGGAGTTCGAATTCTGGTTTGCCGGGATCAAGATCACGATGATTATGGTGTTTATCGTCCTTGGGGCTTGTATTTTATTTGGACTCATTCCGAGTAATGAATCGAATTATTTGCAGAATTTCACCGGTCACGGCGGGTTTTTCCCGAATGGATGGACCTCCATCTTCGCGGCCCTGCTGATTGTCATGTACTCCTATGGGGGTTCTGAATTAATCGGGGTTACCGTGAATGAAGCGAAAGATGCCGAGCGTATTCTGCCTAAGGTGATCAAAAGCTTCATTTGGCGGATCATTCTCTTTTATACATTGCCGATTTTGGTTATTTGCGGACTCATTCCTTGGAACCAAATCAGTGACCAGTCGAGCCCATTTGTACAAGTATTGTCGATGGCCGGGCTGCAGGGCGCCGCGCATATCATGAACTTCATCCTAATCACGGCCGTTCTCTCTGCCGCCAACTCTGGTTTATATGGCTGTACGCGTATGCTGCATTCCCTGGCTGCCGGAGGTGAAGCACCCAAGTCCTTTGGTCATGTGACCTCAAAAGGGGTGCCGTTCTATAGTCTGATGTTCAGTGCTGCAGTCTTGGTGGGCGGTTCAATGATTGCCTTCTTTGCCCAGGACAGCGTGTTCACATTATTGATGGCCTTCCCGGGGTTCGTCGTATCCTTGGTGTGGATTAGCGTTACCCTCGCACAGCTCAAGCTTCGTCCTTCCTATCCAAAACAGCCGAGCTTTAGAATATGGGGATACCCGTATATCTCAGGGGCTACCGCGCTAATCTTGAGCGTGATTACCGTCATTTTCATGTTTAATGAAAGCCATCGGCCAAGTGTTATTGCATGTCTGCTGACGATTGGCATTCTGATTACGATATCTGTCGTGAAGTTTCGTGAGAAGGAGCCTGCTGTTTCAGAGGAAGAGGCCATTCTATAAAGGAAAAACCATGGCTGCAAATAAATGAGCCATGGTTTTTAATGGGGATTAGGATAAATGGCTGTATGTCTTCAGGAGGGATGATCCTCTTTGCAGCTGTTCGGCGGCCTCTTTCATGATGTTCGAAAGCAGCTCCTCCACTGATGGAATCGACGTAATCAAGCCTGCCACCTGACCGCTATTGAGGAAGCCTTTCTCCAGATTGCCGTCCATGGCGGCGAGCACATGCTTGTCCTCATCAGTCAGTTTCGCATACTCTTCAAGCGTCAAACCTTGCTTTTCAACATCGAGAAGCTTATCTGCATAAGGGGTATGCAGAATTCGCCTCACTCTGCCTACCGTCCGTCCAAAGATGAGAGTATCGGTATCTGTGGCATCCAATAACCGCTGCTTATATGATTCATGCATCGGTGCTTCTTTAGTGGCGATGAAGCGAGTGCCCATTTGTACACCGCTGGCGCCAAGGGAGAGGGCGGCGGCTAATCCGCGGCCGTCCCCAATACCGCCTGCAGCCAAGACAGGGATTTTGACGGCACTGACGATTTGCGGGATCAAGGCAAAGGTCGTAATCTCAAGGCTCGAATTAATGCCTGCCGCTTCAAAGCCTTCCGCGACTAACAGGTCAGCGCCGGCCGCTTCAGCTTTTTGGGCATGTTTGACGGATGCGATGACAACGATGACTTTAATGCCTTCTTTATGTAGTAGTGGAATCAGTTTCCCGGGATTTCCGGCTGAGAGGGTTACGGCAGGGACATGATGGGCAATCGCCAGCTCGGCCATTTCTTTGGCATAGTTTGTGACGGTGATTGGAATATTGAGCGAAAATGGCTTTTCTGTCCGACTCTTCACCTCATGAATCATCTGGTCAATCTCTTCGGGTGTACGAGTACCCACACCAATCGTGCCGAGTCCTCCCGCCTCAGAAATGGCGGCAGTTAAATGTGCGTTGCTGATATTTCCCATACCCCCTTGGATAATCGGATAGGTAATATGGAGCAAATCATGAATTGTTTTCAAATCATCTTCTCCTTTTTTCACTTATGTTATAATAAAATGAAAATTATGGCAATTTTAGGAGGTATTTGTATGCTAGTACCATATGGGAAAGAACAGGCAGTCATTGATGAGTCTGTATTTGTTGCACCAGGAGCTTTTATCATCGGGAATGTCACAATCGGGGAACAATCATCCGTCTGGTTTAATGCCGTCATGCGCGGGGACGAGGGCCCTATCGTGGTCGGCAAGAGGACAAGCATCCAGGATAATGCGACCTTGCATTTATACGAGGGGCAGCCTCTGACAATTGGAGATGAAGTCACCGTTGGCCATAACGCTATCCTGCATGGCTGCACAATTGGCAACCGCTCTATAATCGGCATGGGTTCCACCATTTTGGATGGGGCCGAAATCGGAGAAGAGTGCATCATTGGGGCCAACACATTAATCTCACCCGGAAAGAAGATTCCGCCGCGCTCGTTAGTGGTCGGCTCTCCCGGTAAGGTCGTGAGAGAGCTTGGGGAGAAGGATCTCCAGCTTATTCAGCTGTCAATTGAGACCTATGTTCAAAAGGGTAGGGAATTCAAGGAGATATTGGATCAAAAATAAAAGGATGCAGGCGGAAGGCTGGGATATTCCGCCGATTCTCTTATTTTTGATGAAAAATAAAGATAAACACTTCTAATTATTTACAAAATTGTGGCAATGTGTTAGTTTTTATATAACGAAATTACACCGAAGATACATTTGATGTTATATCCATGTTTTTTTAACAAATAATGAAAGCGCTTTATTATTTGAAGGAGGAATGGGATGATTCTCCATGAAATTGAGACATTAGCTAAAGCTGAGATGGAAGAGATTCAGTTAGCCAGGCTGCAAAGTACTGTTCGGAACGTCTATGAGAAAGTGTCTTTTTACCGTGATAAGTTCGACCAGGCAGCTATTCGCCCAGAGGACATCAAAACATTAGCTGACTTAAAGAGACTTCCGTTTACGAAAAAGGCGGATTTGCGGGCGCAATATCCGTTTGGACTGATGGCTGTTGACCAGAAGGATATCGTTCGCATCCATGCCTCATCAGGTACGAGCGGAAAACCGACCGTTGTCTGTTATACGAAAAAGGATATCGATATGTGGGCAGACCTTGTGGCCAGATCCATTTCCACTGCCGGCGGCCATCAGGGAGAAATCTTCCATAACGCCTATGGATATGGATTGTTCACGGGGGGACTTGGTCTGCATTATGGTGCTGAGCGCCTTGGGATGGCGACTGTGCCTGTCTCTGGAGGGAATACGGAGAGGCAAATCAGTTTAATCCAGGATTTTAAGCCTTCCGTTATCGCTGGAACGCCTTCTTATATCCTGAATATCATTGAGAAAATGGAGACGCTCGGAATGGACCCGGCTGACACATCCCTGAAATACGGCATTTTCGGCGCTGAGCCTTGGTCAGAGGAAATGAGGAGAACGCTTGAAGGGAAACTCGGCATAAAGGCCTGCGACATTTATGGATTGAGCGAGGTAATGGGTCCGGGGATTTCGATGGAATGCCATGAGGCGCAAGACGGGCTCCATATCGCGGATGACCATTTTATCGTGGAGGTCATTGATCCAAACACACTTGAGCCTGTTCCTGACGGAGAGATAGGGGAACTGGTCTTCACTAGCCTGACTAAAGAAGCGCTGCCAATCATTCGATACCGAACGGGGGACTTGTCCTCCATTCAAAAAGGAATATGCAAGTGCGGCCGAACGACAACAAGGATGGCGAGAATCAAGGGCCGCATTGATGATATGCTCATCATTCGCGGAGTCAATCTATTTCCTTCTGAAATTGAGCATCATCTTCTCAAAATCACTGAACTGGCACCATATTACCAGGTTCACTTGCATAAGAGCGGCGTCCTTGATGAGCTGGCCTTGCATGTGGAGCTCAGTGAGGAGTTCTACTTAACCATTGGAAGCGATATGAATCATCCGGACATTTTGATGTTAGCTAAGAATATCCATCATTCGATGAAGAATAACTGTCTCGTTGCCATGGCGATTCAAATCCTGCCTCCAAAGAGCATACCTCGCTCAGAAGGAAAGGCTGTCAGAATCATAGACAAACGCAGAGAGGTCATCCAATTGGAAACGCAAGGCTGATTGCTGCATATGAATATAACAAATATTTAACGATAATTTCTATATCGTTATAAAGGAGTGGAGAGACTCATGGCTGAAATGCTTCCGGCAATAACAGATGAGGAAGAAAAGCTGCGTCAATTTGAACGAAGAATAGCCAATGGCGAAAAGATCGAAGCAGATGACTGGATGCCTGATGTGTACCGGAACACGCTAATAAAGCTGATTTCCATGCATGGCATAAGCGAAATCATGGGTGCCCTGCCTGAGAAGGAATGGGTGCCGAAAGCGCCAACCCTCCAAAGGAAGCTTGGCATCATGGCGAAGGTTCAGGATGAAATGGGTCATGGCCAATTATTATTGCGTGTCGCAGAGGATTTGATGAAACCCTACGGAAAGAAGCGGGATGATATCCTTCAAGATTTATTTAACGGAGATTTAAAGTTTCATAATGTCTTCCATATGGAAGCAAAATCATGGGGCGATGCTGGTTTGATCGGCTGGCTTGTAGATGGTGCAGCGATTATCACCCAGACAGACATGCTCGGCGCCTCCTATGGGCCATATGCCCGCGCTCTGCAAAGAATCTGCGCGGAGGAGGTCTTTCACGCCCAGCATGGAGAGGCAATTATTATGGCTCTCGCAGAAGGAACGAACGAACAAAGGCAGATGGTTCAGGATGCCATCGATTATTGGTGGGAGTCCCTGCTGCTCTTTTTCGGTCCGCCGAGCAAGAACGAAGTCGGTGCATCCAAACAGGATATCACGATTAAATATCGTGTCAGGACCAAAACAAATGAAGAGCTGCGTCAATCCTTCCTGACTAAATATGTGAAGAGGATACGGTCGCTTGGATTCACGATTCCTGATGAGACATTAAGATTTGATGAAGAAACAGGCAAATGGATTTATCGGCAGCCTGATTGGACGAAGTTAAAGCTGGTTGCCAAAAATAAAGGTCCTAAATCACAGGAGCGCTTAAACCTGAGAAGAAGCTCATATGAGGCTAACCGATGGGTGCGAGAAGCGCTGGCTCCAAAGGCAAACTAAAGGAGTGAAGGTCATGACGAACGATCAAGGAAGCTTTTATGAGGAGTTTGATGTGTTCAGCCGCAAAACACCGACTGGGCCTATCCAATATCAGTATAATCTGCTGGCGCCAAATGAAGAGATTGCGATGATGATGGCCCAGGAGAATTTCATGCGGCGTGAAGCGGTTGCGGACATTTGGGTCGTGAAAAGCAAGAATATCAGGAAGATGACCCATGAGGAGAAGCAAACGCTTACCCGCTTGGATAATAAGGATTACCGGACGACAAAAGGATATGGCTATTTAAAGAAGAAATGGCGTCATTATGAGCAGGAAATGCTTGATGAGAAAGAGATTATGTCCTGGGCGGGAGGTGTGAAGAATGTCAAGTGAGCAAACAGCTGTGGTGAAAGAACTGCTGTACCAATTGGCGGATGATGATTTCATTCATTCTTACCGAGGATCTGAGTGGCTGGGGCTCGCTCCGCATATTGAAGAGGATGTGGCGGC
>CAJGCH010000094.1 GCA_904501845.1 uncultured Bacillaceae bacterium
GAGATATGCTCCCACCCAGCGAACTGCTTAATGGCCCGCATCGGCAAGAATGTAAGCAATGAAAGCATCCAAAGATTTGACCAACTGAGATTCATGAACCGGTATATGTACTAGATCATCTTTATAGGGAGGTCAGCACTATGATTATTGAGGATATCATGATTAAAGATGTTATTACACTCCCAGAGGACGCCACCATCGAACAAGCCATCGAGACCGTTAAAGAGAAGAAAATCCGGCACATTCCGATTATTGATGATGATAAGAACCTTGTCGGTTTATTATGTGATGTCGATATTCGGTCGGCTACCCCTTCTATCTTCCGACTCGATGAATATAAGGAAGATTTATTGAGACCGGTCAGCGAGATTATGGTGAAGGATGTTCTAACAGCCCATCCGCTGGATTTTGTGGAAGAGATTGCGTATACATTTTATGACCAGAAAATTTCCTGCATGCCCGTGGTCAGTAACAATAAATTAATTGGCATCGTGACGGAAACCGATCTTCTTCATACCTATGTAGAACTAACTGGTGCCAATCAGCCCGGGTCCCAAATCGAGGTTAAAGTGGACAACAGGCCAGGAACGCTAAGCGAAATAGCCGCCATCATTAAGAGACATAACGCAAATGTCAATAGCATCTTTGTTTATCCTTACAAAGATGAACCTGCCTCGAAGGTTCTTGTCCTCCGTGTCCAAACGATGAATCCGACGAGAATCATTGATGGCTTGTCAGCTGGCGGGTTTGAGGTCATTTGGCCGGCAGGACCGAGGATGGACAAATGAAAGAGGGATCCTTTGTATACTCACCAGAAATGCAAGGCTATAAATTCAGTGAGACACATCCGTTCAATCAGCGAAGATTGCAGCTCACCGTTGACCTGCTCGAACTGATTGGGGCACTGAAGCCAGAGGACTGCATTGGTCCAAGGATGGCAACGGATGAGGAATTAAGGCTTGTCCATGATGAACATTATATTCAAGCAATCAAGCAAGCAGGAGAAGGTAAGCTCGATCCCGATACTGGCCTAAACTACGGCATTGGCACAGAGGATACGCCTATTTTCCCTAAAATGCATGAAGCGAGCGCTCTGCTAGTCGGAGGAACTCTTACCGCCGTGGATGAAGTTATGGAAGGGCGTGCACGGCATGCTGTCAATCTGGGCGGGGGTCTCCATCATGGATTCAGGGGAAAGGCATCAGGATTTTGCATTTATAATGACAGCTCTGTCGCTATAAAGTATATGACAGAGAAATATCATGCACGAGTGCTCTATGTCGATACAGATGCCCACCATGGAGACGGTGTTCAATGGACTTTTTACGATGACCCGAATGTATGCACCCTCTCCATTCATGAGACAGGGCGATACTTATTCCCCGGAACCGGCAACATCAATGAACGCGGAAATGGAAAAGGGTACGGCTTTTCCTTTAATGTACCTCTCGATGCGTTTACGGAGGATGAATCATTTCTTGAGACCTATGAGCAATCCTTCAGGAAGGTAATTGAATATTTTAAACCCGATGTTATTCTGACGCAAAATGGAGCAGATGCACATTATTATGACCCATTGACCCACTTATCGGCCACCATTCGCATCTATGAACAAATCCCTAAGCTTGCCCACCAGCTGGCACATGAATATTGCGGGGGACGCTGGATAGCCGTAGGAGGGGGCGGATATGATATTTGGCGCGTCGTCCCGCGGGCTTGGTCTAGAGTCTGGCTAGAGATGGCACATATCCCCTCTCCATCAGGCCCCCTTCCCGAAGAATGGATTGATAAATGGTCGCCGCACTCACCTGTTACCCTGCCAATGACATGGGAGGATCCGCCTGATTTATACAAGCCGATTCCCAGAAAGGCCGAGATAACCGAGAAGAACCGAAAAACATTGGAGCAAGCTCTCTATCCAATCCAAAGTACCATCACCAAAGACTGACTAGACAGGAATGAATAATGATCATGACTTATGATGATAAAAGAAAAAGCTGAACCCGCTGTTTTAGTTTCCCAAACAAGGTTCAGCTTATTTTTATTTTCTAGTGGAGTCCCTAAGCTCCAATCGATGCGGAAGAATAACAGAAGACTCTTCCACTTCCTCTTTATTCATCAATTTCGTCAATAAGCGCATGGACACAGCCCCAATATCATACAATGGCTGCACAATCGTCGTTAGACGCGGGCGCACCATCAGTGATAAACGTGTATTATCTGAGCTGATGACTTCAAGCTCTTTGGGAATCTTGATGCCTCTGTCATCCGCCGCATGAATAATCCCGAGTGCCGCTTCATCAGAGCATACGTAAATGGCTGTTGGACGCTCACTCAAATCAGCCAACTGGTTTAAGGCCTCAATTCCGCTGTCATAGGAAGAATCGGTCTCAACCACATAATTTTCATTGAAAGAAAGACCCGCCGCTTCCAAGGCTTCCCGATATCCAGGCAGGATTTTTTTCATGGTAATAGCATCTGTCGCTGGACCCGTTACAACAGCAATCCGCTCATGCCCATTCTCTTTGAAGAAAGCCACCGCATCTTGAACAGCCTGTTTATAATCGATATTGACGGATGGAATTTGCTCAGTATCCTCCACTGTGCCGGCTAGTACAACAGGAACAGGGGATTTTTGCAATTCTTCGATATGCTCATCCGTGATATTGGAGCTCATGAAGACAACGCCGTCCACTTGCTTGCCAAGCATCGTTTGAATTAAATGTGATTCTTTTTCCTGATTAGCATCAGAGTTGCTGAGGATAATATTATACTTATACATCGTTGCAATATCCTCAATCCCCCTTGCCAGTTCTGCATAGAAGATGCTGGATATGTCTGGGATGATTACCCCAACAGTAGTTGTTTTCTTGCTCGCCAGGCCTCTTGCGACTGCATTCGGACGATAGCCGAGCCTTTCAATAACTTCATTAACTTTCTTGCGTGTTGCTGGTTTCACATTAGGATTCCCGTTGACAACACGTGAGACCGTCGCCATAGAAACATTTGCTTCGCGGGCAACGTCATAGATGGTTATATTCATTTTTATACACCGCCCAATTCGTCAATTAACTTTTTAGAATAGTATTAGGGAAAAAAGTCTCCAATAGTATATTATTATTCTTATGATACTCTAACCCTTCATTTCCTGCAAATAAACTAAAACTCCTACGATAAAATTATTGTATACTTAGCTTCTCCCATTGAAAAGAGAATAATGATACTAAAAAAAGAACTGCCTCCTATAGCAGTTCTTTCTTTCAATTATATTTTCATTCTAGATAGCTGGCTGAATGGCTGAACCTCTTTGACAAATTCGTCGAATTGCTTGAGATCCATCTGCTGAGCCGAATCGGATAAAGCAACTGCCGGGTCTGGATGGACTTCTGCCATGACCCCGTCTGCGCCAATGGCAAGTGCTGCTTTAGCTGTTGGAATCAGCAGATCCCTTCTTCCAGTAGAGTGGGTGACATCTACCATGACCGGCAAATGCGTTTCCTTCTTCAAAATAGGTACAGCGGAAATATCAAGCGTGTTACGAGTTGCCTTCTCATATGTTCGAATACCCCGCTCACAAAGAATAATATTGCCGTTCCCTTGAGACATAATATATTCAGCTGCATTAATAAATTCTTCAATAGTAGCAGCGAGCCCTCGCTTGAGGAGGACAGGCTTATCAACTGCCCCTGCCGCCTTCAATAGTTCAAAGTTTTGCATATTACGTGCACCGATTTGGATGACATCAATGTATTTAACCGCCATCTCAATATCCGCCGGATTCACAATTTCACTAATGACAGCTAAATCATACTCATCTGCCACCTTCTTTAGTATCTTCAGCCCTTCTTCGCCGAGGCCTTGGAAGTCGTAAGGGGAAGTACGGGGCTTATAAGCTCCGCCTCTCATTAGCTTAAATCCTTTATCTTTAATGGACTTTGCGACCGCAGCTACCTGCTCGTATGATTCAACCGCACATGGGCCGAAAACGAAGGAAGGTTCGCCATTGCCAACCTTATGTCCTTTTATGCTGATAATCGTATCTTCAGGCTTCTTCTTACGTGAGACCAGTAGGGCTTTTCGATGGTCATCCTCCTGTAATTCTAAGCTCGCCTTGAAGATTTCTTTAAAGATGTGCTCAATGGTTGACCGTTCAAAAGGACCATCATTATTTGCGATGAGTGTATTGAGCATTTCTCTTTCCCTGACTGGATCATACCGGTACTGGCTTTGCTTGCCCTTCACTTCACCTATTTTTTGTACGATTCTTCCACGCTCATTGATGAGATTCAATAGCTGTAAATTCAAGCTATCAAGCTGCTCTCTTAATTGATCCATCTCTTTATTACTCAAGTACAATCATCCCTTTCTGTTTGCAAAGCGGCTTAACCATTGACTGAAATGCTGAATAAGAATTAAACAAAGCAATGCTAAAATATTCTATTTTTCAGTATAATTGAACCTATTATAACGGATTGACAGCTGATTGTCACGCAAAAAATCTATATTACTTTTCAGCGTTAAAGCGGTAAAATAAGCAGACGAAGAAAAAGCCGGCATGTGAATGTCTTCCATACCGGCTCCTCTTTTATTAAGAATATTTTAACACCGCATTCTCTAACTGTTCCAGTGTAATTTGCTGATGGGAAGCATTCCAAACCGCTTTGCCCTTGTGGAAAAGGATAGCCTGCGGTGACTCATGCTTTATGCCTGTTATGTCTGCCACATGATTAGAGAGCGGTCTCGCATCTTGCACAGCCAGATAGGCAGTCGGAATATCTTGGTGAATCTCAGTGAATCTCGTATATTCACTAAAGGCTGCTAAGCTAATCGGGCATGTAAGGCTATGCTTCATAAACAAAAACAAATCTTGTTCTAACAGTGATGTGAACTCTGTCTCATTGGATACTTTATTCATCCTTATTCCCTCCGCATCGTTCATTCCTGTCTGCCGCATCATTCGCGAAAAGGATTTATTTCTTGTCCGTATCCTTCTTATCCTTCTTATCCGCTGAAGAATCAGTTTCCACTTTTACAGATTTAATGTTGCTGGAGGTAGCTGCCGTTGTTCCAGAATAGGCATTTCCACTTGCTGTGGAAGTGAATCCTGTTTGATTGGAAGCATACGTTTCCTCTTCTGCACGGTCTTTATCGCTGATTTCCTCAGCGCCTTCATATACATCATCTGGTGAATCCACCACGACATTCGTTTCCATTCCTGGTGTTGTCGATTCTGGGGATGCTGTTTCTTCAGAAGTCGTATCGTCGTTTTCATTATTTTTCTTGCTAAGCTTCGTTTTGACGGCATCTGTAAGCGGAGCGCTTTTTTCTTTCGCTACAGAAATCCATTCTGTCCCTTTTTCTTGTGCCGTTTGCTTCCAAGCAGACCCCTTCTCTGTTGCAGTCTGTTTAAAGGCATTTCCTTTTTCCATTAAGACGTTGCTTTGTTGTGAAAGGTCAACCCTTAGCTCTTTTCCTGATTTAGGAGCTAGGAATAAGGCGGTAGCCGCACCTACTAATCCTCCTACAAGAGCTCCTAGAACGAAATTGCTTGAAGACATGCTATCATCTCTTTTAGTGTTGTTTGTTAGATCACTTTTACCCATTTTTCATTTCTCCTTCCTATGATTAATTTATGAATGAGAACGTTGATATCTGGTCTCTGACGCTGGTACTGGCAGAGTTTCCTGATAGTCTTCTAGCTGTTGTTCAGCTTCTCTCTCTGCTTTTTTAGCTTTCCATTTATTAATGAGCTCGATACATACATTGCCCCACTGAACAGCCTGGGCGATTTTCGGATTATATTCATTTGCTGCGATTTGTACACGATCTGTTACTTGATCAATCGTATTGTTTACCTTCTGGATAGAACCGCCTACTCCTTTGACTGCTTCCACCACCGTATTTAGGCTTTCGGATTTCACTTGGATATCTTCAGCCAGCGCATTTGTTTTGTGCAGCAGGAGAGCCGTCTCAGTTGTAATTCCCTGCATTTGCGTTTCTAAACCTTCCAATGTTCCTGAGACACTCTCCATTGTTGCCTGCAGGGCTTTTAAAGTCTTGGCAAGATAAACAACCAATACCACAAAAGCAATCGCGATGAGCGCTACGCTCAAGTATAAGATTATTTCCATCCACATTCACTCCATCTCTAAAATATACTTATTTTTTTACCCTTTACAATCTTATTTAAACTATAAAGGATTTACATATGTAAAGGCAATGAGGCTTTACATATTAATAAATGGGTTAAACTACGTTACAATGATACTAAGTTCATATTGAAAGGAGAAAGTCATGAGAGACCCTAGAATACAGCAATTAGCTCACAATTTAATTAATTACTCTGTCAATCTGCAAAAAGGTGAAAAAGTCTTAATAGAAAATATCGGCATTCAGCCTGAGCTTGTGAAAGCATTGGTGCAAGAAACGTACAAGGCAGGAGGATATCCATTCGTTTCCACGAAAGACCCGTCCATCGAAAGAGCACTTCTGCTCGGTGCGACAGAAGAGCAATATAAGATGGTGGCACAGTTCGAAGCATCTGTCATGAAAGAGATGGATGCATACATAGGGCTTCGCGCAGGAGAAAATATTTCAGAACTTTCTGATGTACCGTCCGACAAAATGAAAATATTCAGCAAGTCCATTACCCAAGATGTTCACCTCGGTATCCGTGTTCCAAAAACGAAATGGGTTGTGCTCAGATACCCGACAAACTCTATGGCTCAGCTTGCGAAAATGAGTACGGAAGCTTTTGAAGACTTCTACTTCAATGTATGTAATTTAGATTACGGAAAGATGGCGGAGGCAATGGACGGTCTTGTTGCCCTTATGAACCAAACGGATAAAGTCCGCATTACCGGACCAGGCACTGATCTCACCTTCTCAATAAAGGATATCCCAGCTGTCAAATGTGCCGGTCTCCGGAATATTCCAGACGGTGAGGTATACACCGCGCCTGTCCGCGATTCCGTCAATGGAACGATTACTTATAATACACCTTCCCCATACCAAGGCTTTACATTTGAGAACGTGAGCCTTACGTTTGAAAATGGAAAAATCGTCAAGGCAGAAGCCAATGATACGGAACGCATTAACCAAATCTTCGATACAGATGAGGGAGCCAGATATGTGGGTGAATTCGCAATTGGCGTCAATCCATTCATTACCGAGCCTATGCAGGATATTCTCTTTGACGAAAAAATCGATGGAAGCTTCCACTTCACACCCGGCCAATGCTATGAGGAAGCCTTTAACGGCAACCAATCAAGCATCCACTGGGATCTAGTCAACATCCAGCGCAAGGATTATGGCGGAGGCGAAATTTACTTCGATGACCAATTAATCCGTAAGGACGGCATCTTTGTTCATCCCGATCTCTTGGCTTTAAACCCTGAAAATCTAAAATAAAGGCTCTAAGCGCAGATGGTCACTTTCCCGAAGATGCCCGCCTGCAACGAAAAATCAGCGATATTAATTTTTAGCACAGCCAAAATAAAAGACCCTCCAGGAAAACTGTCTTGGAGGGTCTTGCTTCTTAGTTGGTAATTAAATTCTCATATGCGGCTTGAACCTTTTGAATGTCTCCTGCTCCCATGAACAGCAAGACGCCGTCTGAATGGTTTTTTAATACAGATGGATCATCTTCTTGAATAATCTCCGCACCGCTAATCTTTTCGCATAAATCCTTGACAGATAGCTTGCCATTCAGTTCACGGGCAGAACCAAAGATCTCGCATAAGTATACCTTATCTGCCTCGGCAAGCACCTCAGCGAAATCATCCAAGAACTTTTGCGTTCTTGAAAACGTATGAGGCTGGAATACAGCTACAACCTCACGCCCTGGGTATTTCTGGCGCGCGGAGTCAATCGTTGCTCTAATTTCCGTTGGGTGATGAGCATAATCATCAATCAGGATTTGGTTATCTACCTTTTTCTCAGAGAATCTTCTCTTAACGCCGCTAAAGGTCAAAAGGCGTTCCTTAATAATCTCTACATCAATTCCTTCATAATGGCATAGGGCGATAACAGCAAGCGCATTTAAGACCGTGTGACGACCAAACATCGGGATAGTAAATGTTTCATAGTAGTTATTGCGTACATGCACATCAAACGTCGTACCCAATTCAGATGTAACGATATTCTTGGCTTGGAAATCGTTCTCTTCGTTGAGGCCGTAAAAAATAACTGGTACCTTAGCCTGGATTTTTTGAAGCTGTTCATCATCACCGCAAGCAATGATGCCCTTTTCAACCTGAAGGGCCATCTCTTGGAAGGCAGAGAACACATCCTCAAGATTGGCAAAATAATCAGGATGGTCAAAATCAATATTCGTCATGATGGCATAATCCGGCTGATAGGATAGGAAATGACGGCGGTATTCACAGGCTTCAAACACAAAGTATTTCGAATCGACCTGCCCCTTCCCAGTTCCATCCCCAATCAAGTAGGAAGTCGGCTCTGCACCACTGATGACATGAGCCATCAAGCCAGTTGTGGATGTTTTGCCGTGTGCTCCCGTAACCGCTACGCTGACGAATTTCTTAATGAAATCCCCAAGGAATCTTGGGTAACGAATAACCGGCAGCCCTAATTCAAGAGCTCTCATGATTTCATCATGGCTGTCTGGAAAAGCATTCCCCGCAATAACGGTCATGCCTGGTTCAATATTTTCTTTGTTAAACGGCAAAATTTTAATGCCGGCTTTTTCTAAAGCTGCCTGGGTGAAAAAACGTTTCTCATAATCGGAACCTTGTACTTGGTATCCCATATCATGCAGGATTTGGGCGAGTGCACTCATCCCCGATCCTTTTATCCCTACGAAGTGATAAACTGTCATAGAATGAACCTCCAACAAACGTCTATCCTGTATAACAGTATATGACGGTTTCATTTTTTTGCTATTTTCTGCTCATAAAGCGTTTCATGCCGATTTCTTATTTAAAGTGGATATAGAAAAAACATAATAAATCACCATAGAATAATAACACAACGTGAATGATTATAAACCTATTAGATGATTTAGTACACTTTTTCTTTAATTCCTCCTTTTTAGAGGAACAATTTTACTTTATATCCTTTATTCTATCCAAAGAGATGCCCAATCTATGTCTTTCATGCTCATCTTTTCTTTTTTCACGCAAAATCTTTTGGGATTCCCTCCTGAAAAAGGAATCCCAAAGATTAGCTAATTCTTAATAAGATATGTTAGAATCCTGGATGGCTTCCAGATCAGCTACAGAAATAAGCACTTCTCGAGGCTTACTGCCCCTAGCCTCTGAAAGAACGCCTTCTCTTTCCATGATATCTATCAGCCTCGCGGCACGATTGTATCCAATCCGGAACCGGCGCTGGATGCTTGAAATTGAAGCACCGCCCATTTCGACCGCAAATTCACAAACCTCGAAATAAAGCTCATCCTTCTCCTCCTGCACATCGGCCTGCTTAACCAAATCGGCTGGCTCAAATAAGTAATTTGGCTTTGCTTGTTCCTTTACATGCTCAACAACCTTCTCAATTTCATCATCAGTTACAAAGGTGCCTTGCAAACGCACTGTTTTAGATGTTCCGTTCTCTAGGAAGAGCATATCACCCCGTCCAAGCAGCTTCTCAGCTCCTCCTTGGTCCAGGATAGTCCTTGAATCCACCTGTGAGGAGACAGAGAAGGCAATTCTCGTTGGGATATTGGCTTTGATCAGCCCGGTAATGACATCGACCGATGGGCGCTGTGTTGCCACAAGTAAGTGGATGCCGCATGCCCGCGCTTTTTGAGCAATTCGGCAAATCGCCTCCTCAACATCAGCCGGGGACATCATCATCAAATCGGCAAGCTCATCGATAATGATGACCAAATATGGTAGCTTATGCTCTAGCTGCCCTGATTCGATTGCCTTTTGATTATAACGAACAATGTCGCGAGCCCCCGA
>CAJGCH010000095.1 GCA_904501845.1 uncultured Bacillaceae bacterium
GAACGAAGTCTTGCAGCAAGAGGGCTACCAGACATTTATGGCTGCCAATGGGGAGCAGGCGCTCGTCCTCCAGAAACAAGAGAATCCTGATCTTGTGCTGCTCGATATGAAGATACCGGGAATGGACGGTATTGAAATCTTAAAGAGAATGAAGCAAGCGGATAAAGATATTCGTGTGTTAATTATGACTGCCTATGGTGAGCTTGATATGATTGAGGAGGCACTTAGTCTAGGAGCATTGACCCATTTTGCGAAGCCATTTGACATTGATGATATTCGAAAGGCTGTTAAAAAGCACCTTTTGGTTGTAAATTATGACAGTTAAGACGAATTATAATCTTGTTTATTGATACTTTCTTCACAATTTTGGTATGCTATATGTGACTTCTTTTCTGATGACCTTTCTCAGAAGGAATACATATCGACCCTTATGGGAAAATGATAAGAGACAAATTAAAGTTCCCTTATTATTAAACAAGGAGGAAAAAACATGCCTTTAGTTTCAATGACAGAAATGCTCAACAAAGCATTGGAAGGTAAATATGCAGTTGGACAATTCAATATTAATAATCTAGAGTGGACACAAGCTATTCTAGCAGCTGCAGAAGAAGAAAAATCACCGGTTATTCTTGGTGTATCTGAAGGCGCTGCTCGTCATATGGGCGGATTCAAAACAGTTGTAATGATGGTCAAAGGCCTTTTGGAAGACATGAACATCACGGTTCCAGTTGCTATTCACCTTGACCACGGTTCTTCTTTCGAAAAATGTAAAGCTGCAATTGATGCAGGTTTCACATCTGTCATGATTGATGCTTCTCACAGTCCTTTCGAAGAGAACATCGAAACAACGAAGAAAGTTGTTGACTACGCTCACGCTAAAGGAGTTTCTGTTGAGGCAGAACTTGGGACAGTCGGCGGACAAGAAGATGACGTTGTTGCTGACGGCGTAATCTATGCTGACGCTCAAGAATGTAAAGAACTTGTTGAGAAAACAGGCATCGATTGCCTAGCTCCTGCCCTTGGTTCTGTACACGGACCATACAAAGGCGAACCAAACCTTGGCTTTGCTGAAATGGAAGAAATCAAAAACCTTACTAATATGCCATTAGTATTACACGGTGGTACTGGTATTCCTGAGGCAGACATCAAAAGATCTATTTCTCTAGGGACATCTAAAATCAATGTTAATACAGAGAACCAAATTGCATTCGCAAAACGTGTTCGCGAAGTGCTTGACGCTGACAAAGAAGTCTATGATCCGCGTAAATTCATCGGACCAGGACGCGAAGCGATTAAAGAAACGGTTATCGGAAAAATCCGCGAGTTTGGTTCTAACGGAAAAGCTTAATGATCTCTTATATGAAAGAGATGTCTTCGATAGAGATGAAGGCATCTCTTTTTTGTCAATATAGATTTTGGAAAAAAGTTGATAGAATTATTTGCTCTTAAGGGGGCAACAGTGCCACAATATAGGCATATGAAAACATAGAAACTAGGAGGAATAAAAGGATGAAATTTTTTATCGATACAGCTAATTTAGATGAAATCAAAGAAGCTCATGCATTGGGAGTACTTGCTGGCGTAACGACAAATCCATCATTAGTAGCGAAAGAAAAGGGTGTATCCTTCCATGACCGCCTCCGTGAAATTACTGCGCTCGTTCCAGGCTCTGTGAGCGCTGAGGTCATTTCACTTGAAGCAGAAGAAATGATTCGTGAAGGGAAAGAGCTTGCGAAAATCGCCCCGAATATTACAGTAAAGGTTCCAATGACACCGGATGGATTAAAGGCAGTTCGAGCTTTGACAGACGAAGGCATCAAAACGAATGTAACGCTTATTTTTAATGCTAATCAAGCTCTCTTAGCGGCAAGGGCAGGGGCAACGTATGTATCTCCATTCATCGGAAGACTCGATGATATTGGTCAAAATGGTCTTGATTTGATTGCTGAAATTGCTGAAATCTTCGCGATTCATGATATCGATTCTGAAATCATCGCAGCAAGCATTCGCCATCCGCAGCACGTAACACAAGCAGCATTGCGCGGTGCACATATTGCGACTATTCCATATAAGGTCATTCTGCAATTATGCAAGCACCCGTTGACTGACAAGGGAATTGAGGCTTTCTTGAAGGATTGGGAAGGGCGAGACGCTCAATAATTTCCAAAAATGATACATTATTCATGGGAATATGTGTAAAATAGTAAGATGGAAAGATTCTTGCAGGAAGTTATTAACAAAGGGATACCTTATTCTCGCCGATCACAGGTGGGTAACGTTAACATCATGTGGCGCTGAAGGGAGTAATTATGGAAAAACTGAAAATAGCGGGTGGATATCCGTTAAAAGGGGAAGTTCGTATAAGCGGGGCCAAGAATAGTGCTGTGGCTTTAATCCCTGCAACTATTTTGGCCGGTTCCTCTGTTACGATTGAAGGATTGCCTGAGATCTCGGATGTGGAAATGCTTAAAGGATTGCTTGAGGAGATTGGCGGTAAAGTGACGCTTGAGAATAACGAAATGACCGTGGATCCTTCTCAGATGATTCCGATGCCTTTGCCAAACGGACGAGTGAAGCAGCTGCGTGCTTCCTACTATTTGATGGGTGCTATGCTCGGCAAATTTAAGAAAGCTGTCATTGGGCTCCCTGGCGGCTGCTATCTTGGTCCGCGCCCAATTGACCAGCATATAAAAGGGTTTGAGGCACTAGGTGCACAGGTGACAAATGAGCAGGGCGCTATTTACCTGCGTGCCGATGAGCTGCGCGGTGCACGTATTTACTTGGATGTCGTCAGTGTGGGGGCGACCATTAATATTATGCTTGCAGCCGTGTTGGCAAAGGGAAAGACCATTATTGAGAATGCTGCTAAAGAGCCTGAGATCATTGATGTGGCAACCCTTTTAACCAATATGGGTGCCCGTATCAAGGGGGCTGGAACCGATGTGATACGCATCGAGGGAGTAGATGAGCTGCATGGCTGCCGTCATACCATCATTCCAGACAGAATCGAGGCAGGCACCTACATGATTATTGCGGCTGCCGCCGGAGAAGGGGTCCTCATTGATAATGTGATTCCCCAGCATCTTGAATCCCTTATCGCTAAATTGAGGGAGATGGGCGTCGTGGTGGAAGAAAGGGATGACCAGATCTACATCCCGAAAACAGATAAATTAAAGGCAGTTGATATAAAGACACTGGTTTATCCCGGCTTTCCAACTGACCTCCAGCAGCCTTTCACCACACTCCTGACAAAGGCATCCGGTTCAGCGGTTATAACGGACACCATCTATGGAGCTCGTTTTAAGCATATTGATGAATTGCGGAGAATGAATGCCAATATTAAGGTGGAGGGACGTTCAGCTATCGTGGATGGACCGGTTCAATTGACGGGTGCCAGAGTCAAAGCGAGTGACCTGCGCGCAGGTGCTGCCTTGATCGCGGCAGGGCTTTTGGCTGAAGGTGTGACGGAAATAACGGGTGTAGAACATATAGACCGCGGCTACAGTTTTATCGTAGACAAGCTATCCGGTCTTGGAGCGACGATTTGGAGAGAAGAGCTGACCGAAAGTGAGATTGAGCAGCTGGAGAATTCATAAGCCAAAGTGAAGCGAGGGTTGCAGGATGGAAAGAAGTTTATCAATGGAATTGGTTAGGGTTACCGAGGCAGCAGCTTTGGCCTCTGCAAGATGGATGGGGCGCGGCAAAAAGGAAGAGGCAGATGATGCCGCAACAAGCGCCATGCGGGACGTTTTTGATACAGTTCCTATGAAGGGCACGGTCGTGATTGGGGAAGGCGAGATGGATGAAGCCCCAATGCTCTATATCGGCGAGAAATTAGGAACGGGATATGGACAGCGTGTAGACGTGGCCGTTGACCCGCTCGAAGGAACGAATATCGTCGCTTCAGGCGGCTGGAATGCCCTGGCCGTACTCGCGGTTGCCGATCACGGAAATTTGCTGCATGCACCTGATATGTATATGGACAAGATTGCAGTCGGTCCGGAAGCAGTCGGAAGCATTGACATTAACGCACCAATCATTGATAATCTGAAAGCGGTTGCCAAGGCCAAGAATAAAGACATAGAAGACATCGTGGCAACCGTACTGAACCGCAAACGCCATGAAGAAATCATTTATCAGCTGAGAGAAGCGGGAGCTCGTATTAAGTTAATCAATGATGGGGATGTGGCAGGAGCAATCAATACGGCCTTTGATGACACAGGTGTCGATATTCTATTCGGCTCCGGGGGTGCTCCAGAGGGGGTACTTGCCGCTGTTGCCCTCAAATGCCTTGGGGGAGAAATCCAAGGTAAGCTCATCCCGCAAAGTGAAGCAGAGCAAGAGCGCTGTTTGAATATGGGTCTTGATGTCAACAAGATCCTTCTTATGGAAGACCTTGTCCGCGGAGATGATGCCATTTTCGCCGCAACAGGCGTAACTGACGGCGAGCTTCTGAAGGGTGTTCAATTCAAGAGCAATCATTATGGGCTCACGCACTCGGTCGTTATGAGAGCGAAGTCAGGGACTGTCCGCTTCATTGAAGGCAAGCATAGCTTGAAGAAAAAGCCAAACTTGGTTATCAAGCCGTAATTTGGCGAAATGAAACAAATCCTCCAGATAAATAATCTGGAGGGTTTGTTATAATATTCTTTATATTGTGGTATATTGAGAATATTGCGGTTGTTGTGTGAATTCCATCATAAATGCTGAAAGTTGAAGTATGCATGAAAACCGAGTACAATTAGATATGTTTCAAGCGTGTAAAGATTGTCAACTCAAATATAAAGGGTGACACATATTCCACAACTGCTTCTATTATCTTCTGATTCTTTTCTTCTTGAATTCCTATCCAAGTATCATTAATCAATCACTAGTAAGACAAAAAATATAACTTATTAACTTAAAGTGTGGTGGCATAATGGAATTAACTATTTCCGATTTAGAAAATTTAAAACTGAAAGAGCTATATGAACAAGCAAAGAAATATAAAGTATCCTATTACAGCAAGCTGACGAAGAAGGAGCTTATTTTTGCCATTCTAAAGGCGCAGGCTGAGAGGGATGGCTATTTGTTCATGGAGGGTGTCCTAGAAATCATTCCTTCTGAAGGGTTTGGATTCCTGCGGCCAATCAACTATTCACCGAGCAGCGAGGATATTTATATTTCTGCATCCCAAATTCGACGTTTCGATCTTCGAAATGGGGACAAGGTATCCGGAAAGGTGCGCCCGCCTAAAGAAAACGAACGTTATTACGGATTGCTTCATGTGGAAGCCGTTAATGGAGATAACCCGGAATCAGCGAAGGAGCGCGTCCATTTCCCGGCACTAACGCCGCTATACCCTGATCGCCAGGTTGTCCTTGAGACAACGCCTCGCAATATGTCTACGCGCGTGATGGACATCATCGCTCCTGTTGGCTTCGGTCAGAGGGGGCTCATTGTCGCGCCGCCAAAGGCAGGTAAAACGATGCTCTTGAAGGAGATCGCTAATGCGATTACGACGAATCATCCAGAAGCAGATTTAATCGTACTCTTAATTGATGAACGTCCGGAAGAGGTAACCGATATTGAGCGTTCTGTTCAGGGAGATGTCGTCAGCTCGACCTTTGATGAGGTTCCGGAAAACCATATCAAGGTGGCTGAGCTTGTACTGGAGAGAGCGATGCGTCTTGTTGAGCATAAGCGTGACGTCATTATCCTCATGGATAGTATCACCAGACTGGCAAGGGCGTATAATCTTGTTATCCCGCCGAGCGGAAGAACACTCTCCGGGGGGATTGACCCGGCAGCCTTCCACCGTCCGAAGCGTTTCTTCGGTGCGGCCCGTAATATTGAAGAAGGCGGCAGCTTGACCATCCTTGCGACAGCACTTGTGGAAACAGGTTCACGTATGGATGATGTCATTTATGAGGAATTCAAAGGAACAGGTAATATGGAGCTTCATCTCGATCGTTCCCTTGCGGAGAGAAGAATCTTCCCAGCCATCGACATTCGTCGTTCCGGCACGCGGAAAGAGGAGCTCATCATTCCGAAGGATCACTTGGAGAAGCTTTGGGCAATCCGCAAAACGATGTCCGACATGCCAGATTTTGCCGAGCGCTTACTGCGTAAGATGAAGCAAACTAAGACCAATCAAGAGTTCTTTGACTACCTTGATGATGAAATGAAAAAATCAACGAACAACAAGCGAATCCTCTAAATAAAACAGATTCCATTTGTTGATTTATAAAAGCATGTCTGTTATACTATTTTAAGTGTGCTTCACTAAAGTGAAAGGCACCTTATAACTCTGTTTCGGAAGACTCAGGGCGGAAGGAGTGGAAAAGATGAAAGCAGGAATTCACCCTAATTACAAAAAAGCCATGGTTAAATGTGCTTGTGGTAATGAATTTGAAACTGGCTCCGTAAAAGAAGAAGTGCGCGTAGAGGTTTGCTCTGAGTGCCACCCATTCTACACTGGACGTCAAAAATTCGCTTCTGCTGATGGACGTGTTGAACGTTTCAACAAGAAGTACGGTTTCAAATCTCAACAACAACAATAATAATGATTTTACTAGGAACAGGCAGCGGGCAAGCCGCTTGCCTGTTTTTTATTTCGGCCAATTTTCATTTGAAGGAAAGCCATTTGCGGCTGAAGAAATTAAGCAAGATACGCAATTATACATTCTTATGGGTTTTTAGCCATGATATAATAGGCAATAGTGGTGAACATAATTCTTATGATGAAATGATCGAGTATGAATGAACGAAGGGAGACACCATCGCATGTACGAAATGAAACAAACGGGCTGGATGGAATTAATTTGCGGCAGCATGTTTTCCGGCAAATCTGAAGAGTTGATTCGAAGAGTGAGGAGAGCGGTATTTGCTAAGCAATCCATCGCAGTATTCAAACCCGCTATTGATAATCGTTACAGTGAGGAGGCGGTCGTTTCCCACAATGGATCATCTGTTATAGCGAAATCCATTACACATTCATCTAAAATCTTTGAGCATATTGATATGGATACAGATTTGATTGCCATCGATGAAGTGCAATTCTTTGATGAAGAGATTGTTGAAGTCGCCCAGCACTTGGCTGACAGCGGCTACCGTGTCATTTTGGCCGGACTTGACCAAGACTTCAGGGGAGAGCCATTTGGTCCGATGCCGCAGCTGATGTGTCTTGCGGAACAAGTGACCAAGCTCCAGGCTGTCTGCTCAGTATGCGGATCGCCAGCCAGCCGCACGCAGCGTCTGATTGATGAGAAGCCGGCAGGATATAAGGACCCAGTCATTCTGGTTGGTGCATCAGAATCCTATGAGCCTAGATGCCGTCACCACCATGAAGTGCCGGGCAAGAGGGAGATTGTATTAGCTCCGCTTGATGGCGGCATACTTGAATAAACCTGAGGAAACACCTTCATGATTAGAGGGTGTTTTTTTAGTGGACCCTGGAAGTGAATTTTCTTATTTGCTGCCTTGTATGTTACAATAGATAATTGAATTAAGACGGCGGCTTGAAGCGCCGATGTAGTTAAACCTGTTGATGAGGTGAATAAATTGATCGATCGATTACAAGCGGTTGAAGACCGATATGAAAGATTAAACGAATTATTGAGTGATCCGGATATTGTCAATAACACAACTAAGCTCCGTGAATATTCAAAGGAGCAATCGGATATCCAGGATACGGTATTTGCTTATAGAGAGTATAAAGAGGTGCGCACTCAGCTTCAAGAGGCGAAGGCGATGCTTGAAGAGAAGCTCGATGCGGATATGCGCGACATGGTGAAGGAGGAAGTGGACGAGCTAAGCGGTCAAATGACCGAGCTTGAGGAGAAGCTTCGCATTCTTCTGATTCCTAAAGACCCGAATGATGATAAGAATGTTATCATGGAGATCCGCGGTGCGGCTGGCGGAGATGAAGCAGCGCTGTTTGCGGGCAGTCTTTACCGCATGTACAGCCGCTATGCAGAAGCGCAAGGCTGGAAGATTGAAGTCATGGACTCCAATCCGACAGGCCTTGGCGGTTATAAAGAGATTATCTTCATGATCAATGGAAATGGCGCCTACTCGAAGATGAAATTTGAGAATGGTGCTCACCGTGTGCAGCGTGTACCTGAGACCGAATCAGGCGGCCGGATTCACACATCCACCGCAACAGTGGCCTGCCTCCCGGAAGCGGAAGAGGTTGAGGTTGAGGTTCATGATAAAGACATCCGCGTAGATACATTCGCTTCAAGCGGACCTGGCGGACAAAGCGTTAACACGACGATGTCTGCGGTGCGTTTGACGCATATGCCAACAGGAATCGTTGTATCCTGTCAGGATGAGAAATCTCAAATCAAGAACAAAGAAAAGGCGATGAAGGTCCTTCGCGCACGTATTTATGATAAGTTCCAGCAAGAGGCGCAGGCTGAATACGATAAAACGCGTAAAAGCGCGGTTGGAACAGGTGACCGCTCTGAGCGGATTCGCACATATAATTTCCCGCAAAACCGCGTGACTGACCACCGCATCGGTCTTACGATTCAAAAGCTCGACCAGATCATGGAAGGTAAATTGGATGAAGTCATTGATGCGCTCATCATGGCTGACCAAGCAAGCCGCCTTGAGAATGCGGAGCAAGAATGATGAAGATATATGAAGCTCTGAAATGGGCTTCTTCTTTTTTACGGGAAAAAGGAAGGGATGAGAACGCTGGCGAATGGCTATTGATGGCGCAGCTTGGAAAAAGCAGGGCTCAGATGCTCGCCTCGATGCAGGATGAACTTCCGGCACTGGTACTTGAGCAATTTCAGGAGTCTGTGCACAAGCATGGTCTAGAGGCGGTGCCGATTCAGCATATCATCGGGTCTGAGGAATTTTATGGCAGAACCTTTGCTGTGAATGGCGACTGTCTCATCCCCCGTCCGGAAACAGAAGAGCTCATCTATCATACGATTGAAAAGCAGAAGAAGCTGTTTGCAGCGGGCACTAGCCTGACTCTTGCGGATATTGGAACGGGAAGCGGCATCATCGCCGTCACGCTTGGCTGTGAGCTGCCTGAACTGTCTGTGCTTGCTGTAGATTTATCGGTTAAAGCGCTTGAGGTCGCTAAGAAGAATGCCGCCGCGCATGGTGCTCAGATTAGATTCTTGCAGGGCAATCTGCTCGACCCGCTGATTGAAAAGGGACAGAAGGTAGATATTCTCTTATCCAATCCTCCCTATATTCCGGAAAGCGACCGGGAGTGGATGTCTGAGGTTGTCACCCATCATGAGCCGTCAATGGCTCTCTTTGCCGGTGAGGACGGGCTTGATTGCTACCGCGAGCTTGCGGCCAAGATGCCTGCAGTGCTCAATCGGCCGGCGTTAGTCGGCTTTGAGGTCGGGGCAGGACAGTCTGAGAGCGTCGCTGCTTTAATTAAAGCGTCTCTCCCGGATGCGGAAGTAGACATTGTCTTCGATATTAACGGCAAGGACAGAATGGTATTTGCTGAGATAAAAGAATAGAGAGGAGGCTTTTTAAGCCGTCCTCTCAAACCCTGCATAGCGGGTTCCCTGGAATTGAAGGATTCCGATATCTCCCTTAGCGAGATGGCCAAATTCTTTTCCGCTTAAGCCAAACTCCATGCGATCCCCGCTTTCCACCTCAAAGGTGGCATAATACCAGGTGCTTTCAGAGCGATTTTCTGTCCGTTTCGTGACAACCTTCGCCACGACCGAAAGCCTTGCTTGGTTGTTATTCCGTATCCATTGAATGATTCCTGAGATGATAGCGAAGGCGAATACACTAATAACAATGATGAAAATAAGTGCGATAAAAAAGGGTGCGCCTGTGTCAAAATCAAAGCTTTCAAAGAAGCCCGGCTCCTCTTCAAAGATAACATCCTCCACCTTTTCTTCCCTCCCTTCTTCAAAATTATAAAGGAAATAAATGTTATTCACCA
>CAJGCH010000096.1 GCA_904501845.1 uncultured Bacillaceae bacterium
CATTGGCATGCAAGAAATCACCTTAGATGAAAACGGCTATTTATTTGCGACCTTGCCAGCGAATACGGATAAGCAAATGCCGACCATCGGGTTTCTTGCACATGTTGATACAGCCACGGATTTCTCAGGAGCAAATGTAAACCCCCAAATCATCGAAAACTACGATGGCGGGGACATTGTCCTGAACAAAGCCCTCAATATCATCCTCTCACCAAAGGATTTCCCAGAGCTGACTGGGTATAAGGGTCAAACATTGATTACAACGGATGGCACGACTCTTCTGGGTGCAGATGATAAAGCCGGCATCGCGGAAATTGTAACAGCAATGGACTACTTAATTCAGCATCCAGAAATCAAACACGGGAAAATCCGGATTGCCTTCACACCTGATGAGGAGATTGGCCGCGGACCGCATAAATTCGACGTTGAGCGCTTCAACGCTGATTTCGCCTATACTTTGGACGGGGGACCGCTAGGAGAGCTGGAGTACGAAAGCTTTAACGCTGCCTCTGCAAAGGTTACCGTAAAAGGCACCAATGTTCACCCTGGTTCGGCGAAGAATAAAATGGTCAATTCGTTGAAGATTGCCATGGACTTCCACGCTGAGCTTCCAAAAGAAGAAGCTCCTGAATATACAGAGGGCTATGAAGGCTTCTATCATTTGCTTAGCATGACTGGTGATGTCGAGCAGACAAATCTTTCTTACATTATTCGTGATCATGACCGCGCTAAATTTGAAGCAAAAAAAGCAACTATGCAGGAGATTGCTGTAAAATATCAAGAGAAATACGGCCAAGAAAATATCATCCTTGAAGTCAATGACCAATACTACAATATGGGGGAGAAAATCGAGCCAGTTAAAGAAATCGTTGATGTTGCTCATCAGGCGATGGTTAACCTTGGCATCAAGCCAATCGTGAAGCCAATCCGCGGCGGCACAGACGGTTCTCAGCTTTCCTTCATGGGTCTTCCTACACCGAATATCTTTGCGGGCGGAGAGAATTTCCACGGTAAATTCGAATATGTTTCCGTTCAAAGCATGGAAAAAGCATCTGAGGTCATTGTAGAATTGGTACAACTCTTTGAGCAGCGTTCTTAATGAAAAAAACGGAGAGATCTAAACGACCTCTCCGCTTTTTTATTTTATTGTAAATGTAAGCAATTCCTTGTAATCTGTTTCTTCGCTTCCGGCTGTCAGCCATGCCTCCAAGGAATAATTGCCTGGGCTTAGATCATTCAAAACAATATCGTAGGTTAATTGAGCGCCTGCTTCTAAATCCTGCTCGATTATGGCTTGAGTGAAAAACTTCCCTTCCGAACCGCGTTTAAGTATTTCACCGGCTTCATTCCGCAGAATATAATCGAATTTTTGTCCGCTGTTGAACGTCAAATGAATGGATCTATCAGACTTGTTCTCCACGACATATTGAAATTGATACGTACGACCTTCCCGCTTTGATTCAACCAAGCTTGCCTTCAACCTTTCTTCCGTTACTTCCTTTTTATCAGGCTGAACATTCACTGGTTCTCCTCCATTTCCTTCATTTCCTGTATTGGTGTTGTCTTCCCCATCACCGCATGCCGCAAGGACAAAGAGGCACACGAGAAACATCCAGACTTTTTTCATGACCCTTCCCCTTTCCTAATCTTGTCTCCTTCCTCTAGTTCAACAAGAGCTGTTCCAATCCCTTCTTTTCATTTATATGAAGCTTTTTCCTGCATTTAATCCTTAAGAATTGACAGCTTTCCATTCCTCTCTAGGATGCCAACCTTCACTTCCTCTAACTTAAAGGCGCCATTTCTGCCTCATGAGATTTTCAACCTCATGCTCTGACAGACGGTTCTTTCGCATGACATTCCTTATAATCTGCCCATTATGAATTAACAGCTCTGATTCTCCCTTAATCTTCCGCCCGGCAAAGGGTATTTCCGCGATATCCAATCAGTCACATAAATTAGCACTGACCAAACGGAGACCGCTATAATGATGTCATAGAATTTCACAGCCGGGTCATATGCTGCATCCCCGACCAAGTCTCCGAGAGCCACTGAATAAACAATATCCAGGGGACTCGCCTCGGCCAATTCCTTCTTACCCATCAATCGCATTATGATAATGAGAGACACAAATCCGCAGATGATTTTGATTATCATGTATACATAGTCCATTTTCATCCTGCCCTTTCGTCAGAGAGTATTGCCCATCTTTCCTCGAAGGGTGGATACCTTTTCTCTCCTCTTGCTTTTTCATTTTAATACCCCGCAGGAAAAGAAAGAAACAAAAATAGAGGACGCAAAAAACCATCAAGCTAAAAATGCCTGATGGTCAAAGAATTAGTAGTTTTATAAGTTCAAAACAGACTTCGGGCTTCTCCATTTCTCTAAAGCCGTCTGCAGCACAGACGCCAAGAAAAGCGTTTCTCCAGTGCTTAACAAAATAGTATTGAGAGGATTCATCATATCAACGGATTCCTTATCAAGCTTTCCCTCTTTTTCTAGCTTCAATTGAAGGATAGCTGCTTCTGATTGGCTTTTAGTGAAGCGGATCATTTTATTCCCCCAAGAAGGTTCATCCTTTGTAAATAAGACAGAGTTTTCTTCGATGATTGCTGCAAACATTTTCCCATTATTGCTTTGATACAAATATGGCGCATTAGTGAAGAAATCTGCAGGTGTATCCTCTAATTGCGCATACTCTTCCTGTAGAGCCAAAATTTCTTTTTTCACTTCTTCTTTCATGCCAGTAACCATTATATCCCACCCCTTTTTCCTCTCATTACCAAAAGTATATACCGTTTTCAGGCAGGTGTCTTTGCAAAGATGAGCAATCATAAAAAGTAATTTTATTTTAAATTTTCACTAAATTCATCTATCTGCATATCTTTTCTGTCATTTTCCCATTTACAATTTCAGGAAGAATTGCTATGCTAACGGCACTTGCAAAATTCACACCATTTTAGATTGAAAAGGAGTGATATTGGATGAACTCTAATCAGCAAACAATTGATAATATCAAGGCCATGGAGAATGATCTCCAAGATCTCCTAACCCATTTTATGCAGCATCTCAAGGCCAATGAACCCATAAAGCACCAATCGCTGATTCCTGAGAAGTACGTTCATATATTTGAACAGACGGTCAAATCCTTTAAGGAACCTAATAAGCACACCCGTGATGTTTATTATGATGAAGCTTCCGATAATCAGCTGAAGGCGGCATACTACCATAGCATTTCTTTTGATTCTCCGAACGAGGAGCTATTGGCCAATCTCAAGGATTTAATTGCAAACACCCATAACAACCAGCTTCCCTATTCAGAGAGTAAAAGGGAACTCCATTCCTGGGTAGACCTGCATGACGACGGGAAGGCGAGAAGTATCTATTCCGGCAAGAGCCTAGAAGCAGACGCCTTGCTGGCCCAGGACTTAATTTACGAGGCAGCCGTGCGGGAGGAACTAACCAGGCATGATCAGCCGCAAGGAGAATCGCTCGACTCCATTTTAGCCGCGCTCTCGTTAAATGTTGAACATGTCATCCCACAATCCTGGTTCAAGAAAGCGAGCCCTATGGTCGGGGACTTGCATCACTTGTTCACATGTGAAATGACTTGTAACTCATTTCGGAGCAATATCCCTTATTACGATTTCGAAGATTATAATCCCAGTGCCAAAAAGGAAATCATCCGCAACGATTGCGGCAAAAGAGACGGCGAGGAACGCTTCGAGCCGCAGAATGGAAAGGGAGCCGTCGCGCGCGCCAGCTTATATTTCCTGTCGAGGTACCCGGCAATCCTCCCAGAGGAACGTGTACAATCAATCGATATTTCCATGCTCATTAAATGGCACCAGGAAGACCCTGTTACCCTCTATGAAAAACATCGAAATTGGGCTATCTCAAAGCTTCAAGGCAATCGAAATCCATTTATAGACTTTCCAGATATGGCAAACATGCTGATGTTTAAAGAATAACAGCCTATTTCTCTGCATGAATTGTTTTGGAGGTGATCCATAGTGTATTGGGTGATAGGACTGTTTGACAAAGAAACCGAAAGCAGGATCAGCACTATACGAAAAGAGATAAATGCTGATCTGCACACTCCTTCCGCCGAGAGACCGCACCTCAGCATTGGCGGCTACCGTGAGCTGGATATTCACCAATACATTCTATTGATGGAACAACACTTGACTTCTTGCCCGAGGCTAGAGATTACCTTTCAATCAATTGGTGCATTCATGAATTACCCTGCGCTTTTTCTGTCTCCTGTCATGACAAAGGAATTGATGCACTTTCATCTCCATTATTATGAGAAATTCAACCGGTTCAGTTATGCTGCGAACGGTCATTATCTGCCTAACCGCTGGGTTCCTCATTGCACGATTTTAAACCATGTATCATTAGACCGTATGAGGGATGGGGCGGCCCTTTTCCTAAACAAATATCAACCCTTTTCAGGGCTATTGACAGAAGTAGCTTTAGTCCAAGAAGGAGGACCTCTGATTCACTCCGTAAACTTAAGAAACCCGCCAATGCCATGAGTTAATATGGCACTAGCGGGCTTTATACCCTTTTCTGCTGACCGAGGATTGAGATCATTTAACCAGCAACAGTTGGCAAAGCGTTTTACTTCTATGTCTGAAAAACAGAAACTGCGTTAACGTATCAGCTAACTTTCCCTAATAGAATGATGATTTGCTCCTAATTGAAATTTCCAAAGATGGAGAGTCTCATATTTGCCCACACCCGAATAGGATATAGGGAAGGGAGTGATTTTCGGTGCGCAGAGAAACAGACAGATTCGACGGGCTGCATTTCTTAGTTATATTATTAATTGCTATACTTCAGCTAATGCTTGGATTCCCGGAATGGATGTTCGTAGGTGCCAGTTGCTTGTATGCCGTCTTGGCTATCCTGTACATTGAATCCTTTTCTAAATATGCCGTTCTCAAATTCTTCATTTTATTAGCGATTATCTTTTCCTTGCGTTTTTACATCGCTATATATTCATAAGGCCAAACGGGCCGGAATGAAATAAAAGCCGCAGGATTCTGCAGCTTTTTTCATTTGCTTATCATTCCACTACCGTAATGGAGGCTAGCGATATAGGGCTTTATAAGAGATTTAGAGGTCAATGGCTAGCGAGGATAATGGCAATCTCATCTTCAATATCCTTTAGACTATCTTCCTCAATTGCATTATTGATGATAATGGAAAAGGTATATTTATTTCCTTCAGTACCCTTTACAAAGCCGGATAAGGAGCTTACCGTAGAGATGGAGCCTGTTTTGGCAATGACCATGCCCTCAGCAGGCGTTCCTCTCATCCGATTACGGAGTGTGCCTCCAACTGAACGATCACTGATTCCCGCAACAGGCAATGAATCAAGATATACAGTATACCAAGGCTCGCTTTGAGCTTTGTAAAGCAGATTACTCAATGTATTCGGCGTAATCAGGCTCACATGAGAAACTCCGGAACCATCCCTCATTAGAATATCACTATCTTTAATACCAAGGGTGCCAAATTGATTTTCAATAACGGAAAGCCCCTTCTCCCAGCTTCCCTCCATGCCCTTCACACGGCCCGCTTCTTTCACGAGGACTTCTGATATCGTATTATTGCTTAGCTTCAAGTAAGGCTTCATGATGTCATGAAGCGGCGGCGACTGATCCGCTGCAAGCTTTATAGACCCAGGTCTCAGCTTCCCATTCCGCACTTTCCCCGTTACCTTTATGCCGGATTTCGCCAGTGATTGCTTAAATAAATCCATGGTGTAGCCTGTTGGATTTTCAACGGCCATCCATGTTTTAGAGCTTGAGGCATTTTTCGCGATGCTTCCGTTGATATAAAGCTGGTTCGTTCCATGCTTGCGGGTGATCTTAATGGTTTTTTTGCTGTCTGCCTTTCCTGTCTTCGCCTTATTATAAATCTTGACATAGCCAGTCTGGGGTGAAACCGTTATTGTCGGGGCTTCTCCTTCATTAACAGCAGGTGTGACTTGAACGATGACCGTGCCGGCATCATAATCCGTGTCCGGAGAAAGCGTCAAACCTGAGATTTGAGCTCCATAGTATTCCTGCTCATCACTCCATGGCAGATCAAGAGATAGTCTCGTGTCATCATACCAGGTATCATCGGATACAAGGTCCCCCTTAATCCTGTTGATTCCCTGCTTCTTCAATTGTTCACTTATCCTGTCCAGGTCATCAGTCGTAAGCGTCGGGTCCCCATATCCCTTCACATATAAATCCCCAAGGAGTACACCATTCCTTGGCTTCCTGTCTGCGTACACCTCTGTCTTGAAGCGGTAATCATCCCCCAGCAGTCTCAATGCGGCCGCCCCTGTCACTAGTTTCATGCTTGAGGCAGGTCTTAACCTCGTATCTCCGTTCTTCTCATAGATGATTGTCCCTGTTTGAGCATCACGAACACTAATTCCTGTTACCGCCCCTTTAAGATCATCATGGCTTAACACCTTTGTGATTTTTGCATGAAGCGCTTCTTCCGGATTGGCATGCGCCTCCTCATCATCCATGTAATGAGCAAGGGGTACAAAGCTTAAAATAAAAACCATCCACATGATAAAGATTGATTTCTTGCTTCTTGCCATCATAATCACCGCCTAATGCTTTTTATATCCATATTTTCACACAAGGTAACTCAGGTGAGTAGGGTATAAGGACGTAATTTATGCGGTTTATTTAACATGAATAATCCCTAATATTTCTTCTTAAATTCCATATACTATTCCTTACTTGTATAGATGAAGGGATGTAATGTAAATGAGCAAAAAACTTCTTCTATTATGGTTCGTACTAATCTTCATTCTCATTCATGGACCAAGGGTAGATGCATTAACGAAAACAAGGGAAGAATACGAAAAATCCGGGCAAGTGGTATGGGAATCGAACACAAACGAAAAGCTGGTCGCCATTACATTTGATGATGGACCTCATGAGGTGTTTACCCCGCAATTACTTGATTTGCTAAAAAAATATGATGCGAAGGCAACTTTCTTTGTTACGGGGAAGAATGCATTGCTATATCCAGAAATAATAAAAAGGCAGAATGAAGAGGGTCATGAGATAGGCAATCATACCTTTCACCATTACACGGACAATCATATGAACGCCAGTCAATTCTCGATGGAGCTGGACCAGACAAATGATGCTATAGAAAAGATCATCGGCAAAAAGCCGACCCTATATCGGCCTGTACAGGGAGTCTATAATGATACAATCATCCATACTGCCCATAAAAAAGGGCTAGATGTCATTATGTGGTCATGGGACCAAGACTCTTTAGATTGGCAAAATCCTAGGGCATCCAAAATCGTCAAGCATATCAAGAAAGGCTTAAGTCCAGGTGATATCATCATTTTGCACGATTGGAATTACAGCACTGTTTCGGAGACCGTCAAGGCAATGGAGCCCATATTGAAGTTCCTAAAGGAGAATGACTATAAATGTGTGACCGTTTCTGAATTAATGTATCGGACGAGCAAACCGCTTCCAGATCTGTTAGATCCTCTGCCAGCTTCCCCATAGAAACGTCCAGAGGATTCTGTTTGAAGGGATAAGAAATGGTTTATTTCTTATGGTCTGAGTTTTAAAAAATGCGGATGCTCGGCACGAACAGGGAGGATCAGGCTTGGCTTTCGCCCCTGCTCCCCCTATTTTATGTCTCGTGTAAAAAAAAGAACTGAAATAGCTCTGTTATCTGCTCTGTTATCCATGTGGTTTTTCTTCCAACAAAAAAACCCATTCGTAATGGGTTTTTTCATAATATAACGATTCTTTATTAAATCTGGAATAACCTGCTGCCAGGGACTCTTACATGATTGCCAAGTTCCCATATCGCTGTCTATTATGGCGCACTCGTCTACTTCAAAAAATAAGCTCCTCGATAAACATGCAGGTTAAAAAAATCAACCCGACTGCTGTAACCGATAATACACCAATACAAACAGCATATACGATTTCACGAACAAACCCCTTCATGGAATGACCCCTTCTCATTAATCAAATCACATTTTTACATTATTTAAAATTATCAAATAATATCTATTATAATTCCTTAACCGATTTTTTGCCATTTTGGCTAATGGAATCCATGATTACTGACCATTTAGTCCTATAAGCAATTCATATACTATACTAATTTACTATGTTAGTAATTGTTAATCAATCATATTTTTCTTTCTGTGAGATGAAGGTCTCCAAAAATATACAATCTGCCTATCATGCTTTCAAAAGAAGCTGTGCCAATCGTCCTCTTTTAGCCTTCCTTTCTTACATCATTCTTGAAATGAAGCAGTCACCCTACGCAAATGCAGGCAGACTATTCTGTTAATTCAGTGTACTATTATCTTATATGAATTGGAATCTTACTAGCTGCCAAGGAGGCGTCTTCATATGCAAATCATACATGGAAAACCAAGGAATCAATGGCTTAAGGAAGTCCCAATCCTTCAGGCCCTAACAACTAGAGTAGAATGTTATTGGATCAATCCAAATAAGATGAATCTCCCTATAGACAAAGCACCCATCGATGAGGCCGAAGAACGCTTAAGTCGGTTCGCCCCCTATCTTGCCAAACGATTCCCTGAGACGAAACCAAAAAATGGGATGATTGAATCCCCCTTGATACGGGTAGAGCATATGCAAGCTGCCCTTGAGCAACAACATAGCCGGACAATTCCAGGACATCTCTTTCTCAAATGCGATCATGCCCTGCCAATATCCGGATCTGTCAAGGCAAGGGGCGGTATTTATGAAGTATTAACATATGCAGAAAAATTAGCCTCCGAACATGGACTCCTGAAACAGCATGAAGATTATAGCCAATTCGATTCTCCGGCTTTTCGCTCCTTTTTTGCTAGTTACACGATCGCCGTCGGCTCAACAGGAAATCTCGGTCTCAGCATCGGCTTAATAGCCGAGACATTGGGATTTAAGGTAGATGTCCATATGTCTTCCGAGGCCAAACAGTGGAAAAAGAACCTTCTAAAAAGAAATGGTGTCAACGTCATTGAACATCAATCAGATTACGGCGAAGCGGTAAAACAAGGGCGAATCGCGGCTGAGAGGAAACCGCGTTATTATTTTATCGATGACGAGAAATCCGCTGACCTCTTTTTCGGTTATGCGACTGCTGCCAGCCGGCTCAAGAAACAACTGTTAGATGAAGGGATTCTAATAGATGAGCATCATCCTCTCTATGTCTATCTGCCATGCGGAGTTGGAGGCGCTCCCGGCGGAATTGCTTATGGATTAAGACAAGAGTTTGGCAGGCATGTGCATATTATCTTTGCCGAACCAATTGATTCTCCCTGCTTCTTGCTTGGAATGTCCACGCAACTTTACAGTGAGGTTTCTGTTCAAGACTTTGGGCTGACAAACCAGACAGCCGCAGATGGCTTGGCTGTCGGGAGACCCTCTGAATTGTCGAGCGTATATATGAAGGGATGCCTGAATGCCTGCTATACCATTTCTGACGCTCGTCTTTATGGGTATCTGGCCGACCTCATCGAGACAGAGGGAATTTATGCGGAGCCATCCGCTCAGGCAGGTTTTTACGGGCCAATCCTCACTGCAAGGAACGAGGGCATCTTGGAAACCGCTACTCATATTGTATGGTCTACTGGTGGAGACATGGTGCCTATCGAAACAAGACAGGAAGATTATATAAGAGGCAAAAATGAGAGAGAAAGATTGAAGAATAATCAATCCTAAACATATAAATGCTCAATTGTTTAAATTCTCCAAAAAATAGATTATGATAGATTCCATAAAGGAGGATAGAAGATAAATGAAAAAGAATACATACCTTTTGATCACTGATGAAATCATGAATACAGGACAGGTATCTCCTAAATTAGTCCAAACGCTGACTGTGCCAATCGTAGTGA
>CAJGCH010000097.1 GCA_904501845.1 uncultured Bacillaceae bacterium
GTCGCTATTATATAATGGATAGAAAGGGGGAGTTCAAATGGTCGAATGGGTTCAGCAAGCAGAGGGTATTTGGCAATATGTCGTATTATTTTTAGTATCGATATTACCATTCCTGGATGTGTTTTATATTATTCCGGTAGGTGTCGCTTTGGGGATGTCGCCTATAGCTGTTGGGATTATTTCTTTTTTTGGCAATTTTATTATGGTTATAGTCTTTGCAATGTTCTTTAGACAAATTGCCGAATGGCGTAACAAACGCAGAGAAAAGAAAGGAAAAACGGGACCAACAAAAAGAGAAACGAGAGCCAGACATATTTGGGAAAAATACGGTCTTCCAGTGTTCGCTTTACTGTCACCTTCCATACTCGGGACCGATATAGCTGCTTTAATGGCCCTCGTGTTTGGTTCTTCTAAAATCAGAGTGGTTACTTTAATGGGAGTTAGTTTGGTCGTTTGGTCAATTGTTATGACTGTTGGCTCTGTTTACGGCTTAAAATACATAAATTGGATTTGATACATAAAAAGAGGACAGACATGAAGCAATGGATTGACACAATAACACAAGTTGGAATATTAATTGCACTTATCTTTTTAGTCGTAGGGGTATAACAGATGAATGATTGATTTAAACAAATTAATTCTCAATTAGGGCGTATTCATGGTAGATTACATGAGATCTAAACTTATATTGAATTCTTGATTAAAATAGCCGCCTCCGCAAAGGAGGTGGCCTTTTTCTTGCTCTAAAACCGTGATATTACGCCATCGGTAGCATATATATGCTCATGATAGGTATATAGCTATCCCTCGCTATAAGAGTAAAGTTAAAGGGAACGGTTTACTTGATGAATTAAAAGGGCAGCGGCCATACTTCGTAGATATACAAATTGACTGAAATACTTATGTCCCAGCCTCTTTTCTTTTTGTCTGGAACTAAAGGGCTTTGTCACAGCGGTATTCCCTCTTCTTTTGTATTTTTAATGTAATTATATTTATTTCGACATAATAATTTATTTTATCAATATAATAAAATGGGGTTATTTTTTAGGTTAGACTGGGTATTAGATAGTTGTAGCTGTTGTATTAATATAGGATTGGTGTAAGGTTAGCAATCATTTTTTCTCTTCGTATGTCTATGACATTGTCGGCTTGCGTAAGTATTTTAAATATACATATTATCTTGTAAAGGAGGCTGCCTTATGGGTTTCTGGGCAACTGTTTTCGCGATAATAGTCGCATTGGTAATCTTCTCGATATGCGGTTAAATAAAAAACAGAAAAAGGATTTGATGTTATTCATCGCGCCGCTGATCCTTTTTCAAGTAAATGAACTGATTAAAGCTGATGTGCAGATTCCTGTGCTTGGGTATCTGCTGCGATGTCATTTCAATGACTACCTGGGAGGCATCTCCTTTGCGGCATACCTGAACTTTGTGCTGTCTCTGAGTAACTGGACTACGTTTCAGCTAACAAAGCCCCAGCACTTCCTGGTTGCCGGCTTATTTTGTGGATTCTGTTGGGAGTTAATAACTCCTCTATTTGTGCAATCAAGTACAGGTGATATCTGGGATGTTGCTGCTTATATTTTGGGAATGCTGACCTACTGGTTTTTCGGAAGAAACCGGCATCTAAATACAAATAAATAAATGCGAAAGAATAGCCGCCTCCTTTCCTGGAGGCGGTTTTTTTGATTAAAGGATAACCCATTAGCGGTTGCGGTGGGAGTCTTTGGACGTACTAAAAGGGTCCGTTTAGATAGCAGTACCATTTTATAGGAAATGCCCATCCCAAAATACCCCAGTAATCAAAAAAGAGCCATTGAACGTATGACCATATCGGACTGCCGGTCGGCGCAAGGAAGCTTTGAGCAAGCAATATATGAAGGAGCTCGCGGACACAAAAGGATACGAAAAGAAATAATCCTCGTAAAAAAGCGATTCGCAAGGAACCCGGACGGGTCCCGGCGAATCGCTTTCTTATGTACGAAATGAATGGTTATCTAGGCTTATCATTATATCCAGCTGAAAAAATAGCCGCCAAGAATGTAAGGGATACTAAAAGAATAATAGCAACGTTCATTATGCTTTCCTCCTTATTTTGGTCACTTTAGAAAAGTATACCATATCGTAGTATTTTTTTCTTTGGCCAAGAATATATTGGTGATAGAGAAATTGGGCTTTCACATCATGACCTTCATCCATATCATACATGTTTGCCCGCTTACAAGCATAAGTATCAATAGCAGCTGAATCATGGCTAGGGGAGGAACTATACTGAATGGATATCTTAAAAAAAATAGAAAAATTCAGAGATGAAGAGGAAAAACTGAAATGGGAAGGAACATTCGGTGATTATTTGCAGTTATTGAAGGAGAAGCCCTTGGTAGCCCAATCAGCTCACTCGCGAGTATATAACATGATTAAAGATGCGGGCGTGGAAGTGGTGAACGGCAAGAAGAAGTACACCTTTTTTAAAGGGGAATTATTTGGCCTTGAGGAGCCGCTTGAGCGACTTGTAGAGGAATATTTTCACCCAGCTGCTAAACGATTAGATGTTAGAAAGCGGATTTTGTTATTGATGGGACCGGTCAGTGGCGGTAAATCGACTTTAGTGACATTGTTGAAGAGAGGGCTGGAGAAATATTCGCGTACAGACAGAGGAGCGATTTATGCCATTAAGGGATGCCCGATGCATGAGGACCCGCTCCATTTAATCCCGACGCATTTGCGAAATGACTTCTTTGATGAATATGGCATTCGCGTTGAAGGGAATCTGTCACCGCTTAATATGATGAGGCTGGAAAAGGATTATCATAATCGGATTGAAGATATGCCGGTGGAGCGAATCTTCCTGTCAGAGGATAAACGGGTTGGCGTCGGCACCTTTAGTCCGTCAGATCCAAAATCACAGGATATTGCGGATTTAACTGGAAGCATTGATTTCTCGACGATTGCGACCTATGGGTCAGAATCGGATCCGCGTGCCTACCGTTTTGATGGGGAATTGAACAAAGCAAACCGCGGTATGATGGAGTTCCAGGAAATGCTGAAATGCGATGAAAAATTCTTGTGGCATTTGCTCTCGCTTACACAGGAAGGGAATTTCAAGGCCGGAAGATTTGCCTTGATAAGCGCTGATGAGTTAATCGTAGCTCATACGAATGAAACAGAATATCGTTCCTTTATAGCCAATAAGAAAAATGAGGCCTTGCATTCGCGGATTATCGTCATGCCCGTGCCGTATAATCTGAAGGTGTCTGAGGAAGAGAAGATTTATGAGAAGATGATCCAAGACAGTGACGTGGCGGGTGTTCATATTGCGCCGCACACATTACGGGTCGCTGCCATGTTTACGACGCTGACGAGATTGAAGGATCCGAAGAAGGGTGATATCGATTTAGTTAAGAAAATGCGCCTTTACGACGGGGAGAACGTAGAAGGATTCAATTCGGCTGATGTCGAGGAACTCAAGAAGGAGTACCCAGATGAGGGGATGGGCGGTATCGACCCCCGTTATGTTATCAATCGAATCTCATCAACTATCATTAGGAAAGAAACGCCGTCAATTAATGCACTTGATGTCTTGCGCTCGCTTAAGGAAGGACTGGACCAGCATGCATCGATTACGACGGAATTAAAAGAACGTTACATGAATTATATTTCGCTTGCCCGTAAGGAATATGATGATATTGCGAAGAAAGAGGTTCAGAAGGCATTTGTCTATTCCTATGAGGAGTCCGCAAAGACACTAATGAACAATTATCTCGATAATGTAGAGGCATTCTGCAATAAATCAAAGCTTCGTGATGTTCTGACCGGTGAGGAAATCAATCCGGACGAGAAATTAATGAGATCAATTGAAGAGCAAATTGGCATTTCCGAGAATGCGAAGAAGGCGTTCAGGGAGGAAATCCTGATTCGTATCTCCGCATATGCTCGTAAAGGAAAACGATTTGACTATAATTCCCATGACCGCTTGAGAGAAGCCATCCAGAAAAAACTGTTTGCAGACCTGAAGGATGTCGTGAAAATCACCACCTCCTCGAAGACTCCGGATGAAACGCAGTTGAAGAAAGTTAATGAGGTAGTTGCGCGTTTGATTGATGAGCATGGCTATAATTCAACTTCCGCTAATGAACTGCTGCGCTATGTTGGCAGCCTCTTGAATCGGTGATCATTGTTGTGGGCTCCCGCTATAAGCACGTTCTCTGCTCCACCTTTATCTGCGTTTGTTTTTCCTGAAAAAGGGAAATGGGTGACTAGAGGTGATAAAGGATGAAGAAGACAGAAAAGGCTGATACCATTGCGGAGAGCAGAGTGGAAAATGGCCAAATGGCACCGGATTTAAAGGAAATGAAAAACTTAGGCAAGCAAATGGAGAATTTACGAACCAATGAAGAGCTGATGGGTGATGGAAAATCACCAGATCCAATCCAGCATGAGGAAGAGGAATTGAACGACAAGTAGAGACCACACATGAAGCAGGCGGGGAAAACGTTGAAAGTTTCTCTGCCTGTTTTCGTTTATCTAAAGGACTATATAGATTAGCTCATAATCGGAAATATCTTTGTCTTATTTATTGAATATTTTGGCAATATTTCACGTTTTTCGCATAGGATAGAGTAATCTATCAATAATGGTTAACCTTTATATTTTCATGAGGGATATATAGGAGGGGGAAAAGAGATGTCCGACAACAGCAGCCATCATCAGTTTGCCATTTCAAAGGAAGATTGGGCCCTCCATCGAAAAGGATTCGACGACCAGCAAAGACATCAGGAGAAAGTACAAGAGGCAATTAAAAATAACCTGCCCGATTTGATTACAGAAGAAAGTATCATCATGTCTAATGGAAGAGATGTTGTGAAAATACCAATCCGTTCTCTTGATGAATATAAAATTCGCTATAATTACGACAAGAATAAGCATGTAGGTCAGGGTGACGGTGACTCACAGGTGGGAGATGTGGTCGCTAGAGATGGGTCGGGTCAGAAAGCCCCAGGAAAGGGCGGGGAAGCAGGCGATCAAGCTGGGGAGGATTATGTGGAGTCAGAGGTTTCCTTACTTGAGATTCAGGAGGCTCTGTTTTCAGAGCTTGAGCTCCCTAACCTGAAGCAGAAGGATCAAGGGGACCAGGTCACGGAGCATTACGAATTCAATGATATTCGCAAAACGGGTCTTATGGGAAATGTCGATAAGAAACGGACAATGATCAGTGCGTTTAAAAGAAATGCCCTAAGTGGAACCCCTGGTTTTGTCCCGATATTTCAGGAAGATTTAAAATTCAAATCATGGAATACGATTGAGAAGCCTGAGTCAAAGGCAGTTGTCATCGCAATGATGGATACGAGCGGCTCGATGGGTTTGTGGGAGAAGTATATGGCACGAAGCTTCTTCTTTTGGATGACGCGCTTCCTGCGCACGAAGTATGAAACGGTCGATATTGAGTTCATTGCTCATCATACGGAAGCGAAGGTCGTGGAAGAAGAAGATTTCTTTTCTAAGGGAGAGAGCGGGGGGACGATTTGTTCATCCGCTTACCGAAAAGCATTGGAGATCATCGAGGAGAAGTATCCTATAGAAAGGTATAATATTTATCCATTTCATTTCTCTGACGGTGACAATCTGACCTCAGATAATCCGCGCTGCATCAAGCTAGTTGGTGAGTTGATGAAGGTATCTAATATGTTCGGCTATGGAGAGGTTAATCAATATAATCGCAACTCCACTTTAATGTCTGCTTACAAAAACATTAAGGATGAGAAATTCCAATATTATATTCTAAAGCAAAAGGCCGATGTATTTCATGCGATGAGAAGCTTCTTCAAAAAGGAGCCGAATCTCGCTGCGGGCCGCTGACAGCATAAAGAAAGAGGCAGGTGGAATTATCCGTCTGCCTCTTTAATATGAAGATGAGTTATTTCGTTTCCATCATGGCAACAAGTTTCTTAGATAAGGCCAAGAGCAATAGCCCGAAGAAGATTGCCAATCCGCCGATAACGGCGAATACTTCAAAGTATCCTAGGGATTGAGTTACAGCTGCAAGCTGTCCAGCAAGGATGTTTGCCACACCAGAAGATGCAAGCCATACACCCATAAGTAAGGATGCTAATTTCACAGGAGCAACTCTACTTACGAAGGAAAGTCCGACAGGTGACAAGAATAGCTCACCAAGTGTGTGCATCAAGTAAGTAACAATGATAAACATCATATTTGCTTTTTGTGCCATTGTTGCAGCGTCGTTACCTGTTTGGAATACAGCAAACAGAAGAACGATGTAACCTAAGCCTAAAGTAATCATACCCATTCCCATTTTTGCCGGTACAGGTAAGTCACCGCGTTTAGAGTTCGCAAGCTTAATCCAAAGAGCAGAAATAGCAGGTGCCAATAGAACGATGAAGAGCGGGTTCAATGATTGGAACCAAGAAATCGGCACTGTCCAGCCGAACACTTCACGGTCAACGAAATCTTTTGTATATAAGGTTAATGAACTACCTGCTTGTTCAAAGCCAGCCCAGAAGAAGACAACGAAGCATGTGATAATAAGGATAACCATTGTACGTTGTTTTTCTGCTTTAGTAAGTGGCTGCTTATCTTTCGCTCCTGTGCCATTTGCAACTTGAGCAACAGCCGGACGTTTGCCAATATCGCCAAGGTATTTGTTCGCTAGGGCATTGAACAGAACTTGTCCGATAATCATCCCAATAGCAGATGCCAAGAATCCGTAGCGGAATCCATAATGCATGACACCGTCAACCGTACTTGCGAATAGATCCTCTGAAAGGAAACCAATCAATAAAGGAGCAAAGAATGCACCAAGGTTGATTCCCATGTAGAAAATGGTGAATCCTGCATCGCGGCGGGATTCATTGCCTTTATATAGGTCTCCAAGCAATGTGGAGATATTTGGCTTGAAGAAGCCGTTACCGATAATCATCAAACCTAGTCCGATGAATAAAGCTGTTTTACTTTGGTGGGCAAAAAGGGCGATATTCCCTAATGCCATTAAGATACCACCAATTGTGATGGATAACCGGTGTCCGAGGTAGCGGTCTGCAAGCCATCCTCCAATGATTGGTGTGAAATATACGGCGCCAGTGTAGAAACCGTAGATGCTTAATGCAACTGAGCTATCAATTCCTAAACCGCCGCTAACAAGCTCTGTAGTTAAATACAAAATTAAGATGGCACGCATACCGTAGTAGCTGAACCTCTCCCACATTTCAGTCAGGAATAGCAGGTAGAGCCCTGGAGGATGCTTTTTATTATTTAGTGCCGTTGTATTTGCTGACATAAATATTATCTCTCCTTCTCCGTATTAAAGCATAAAATTATTTTAAAAAAATTTATTCAAAATAACAATCTTTTTTTAGTGCTTTACCAAAGTAAAAATATTCATAAATATTCAACAATTTACCCAGGTTATTGAATAAAACGAATGAAAAAGATTAAAATGCCACTTAGATGTATATTTATACATAATGAAAGCCGTAATTAGTTTACCACATATTATTATATAGAAATAGAGATTTTTGGTTTTTACATAAATTGGCCCTTCGTTATGCACCTTTTATCCATAATTGGAAAAATATTATGATAAACTAAAGAAAAGATGGGGAAGCCAAAGGGGGTCTTTGCATGGAGAAAATGGTAAAAAGCCTGCATGTTACATCTGAAATTGGAAAGCTTGAGCGCGTCCTTTTGCACAGGCCAGGGAAGGAAATTGAACATCTCATTCCATCTAATATGGAACGGCTATTATTTGATGATATTCCGTTCTTGCCTACAATGCAAAAGGAACATGATACCTTTGCTGCAGTCTTACAAGAGCGGGGGACACAGGTTATATATTTAGAAAAATTGGTAGAAGAATCGCTGCTTGATGAGAACGTAAAAGGGGAACTAATTGAGGCCTTTTTGAAAGAGAGCAAGAATCATTTGCATAAAGGGTACAGAATTTTGCGGGAATATTTAGATTCGCTTGATTCTGCGAGTCTTGTCAAGAAACTGATGGAAGGTGTGTTGAAGAAAGATCTTGACCACCATCAAAAACTTCATTTAGACGATTTATTATCCGCTCATTATCCATTCTACATCGATCCGCTGCCAAATCTCTATTTTACCCGGGATGCTGCTGCCGTGATAGGGGATGGATTAACCATTCATCGGATGTCTACATCTGCTCGGAAGCGGGAATCTCTTTTTTGGGAATTCATTATGAAGTATCATCCGGACTATTGCGACTATAGCTATTCACAATGGTTAAAGCGGTCTTACCCGTTTCCCTTGGAGGGCGGAGATATTCTTGTTTTAAGTGAGGAAGTTGTAGCAATTGGTGTGAGTGAGCGGACATCTGCCAGAGCGATTGAACAATTGGCGCATAACTTAATTAAGGAGGATAACTCCTATAAGAGGGTACTGGCAGTAGAAATACCAAAAAAACGGGCATTCATGCATTTAGATACAGTATTTACGATGGTAGATAGGGATAAATTCACGATACATCCTGAAATTGAAGGGTTAAATGGACAAATGAATATCTTCATACTTGAGCTCGACAATGAGAAGGAAGTACAAATCTCGAGGAGGTCCAATCTTTCGGAAGTCTTGAAAGAGGTTTTGCATTTACCAGAGATTGCGTTAATTCCATGTGGAGGAGGAGATACAATCTTTTCCCCGAGAGAGCAATGGAATGATGGTTCAAATACGCTTGCTATAGCTCCGGGGGTTGTCATAACCTATGATCGCAATCAAGTGACCAATGAGCTTCTGACGGATTATGGGATTGAAGTCATCGAGGTTCCGAGTGCTGAACTTTCAAGAGGCAGAGGAGGCCCGCGCTGCATGAGCATGCCTCTTGTCAGGAGCTGAAATAAAGGCCTGTATCACATGATTAGTGATGCAGGCCTCTTCTGTGTTTATGCAGGTTGTACTGGTAAGACAACGGCGTCTTTTAAAGGCTTATATGCATAGCCTAAATCACGTGCTACAGCTTCATACGTAATATGTCCATTGAGGGTATTAACACCCTCAGCTAGAGCTGGATTCTCTTGGACCGCGATTAATGCCCCTTTATTAGCGATCTGGACGGCATATGGAATCGTCGCGTTGGTCAGGGCAATCGTTGATGTACGAGGAACGGCGCCTGGCATATTAGCAACGGCATAGTGCACGACTCCATGCTTCACATAAGTTGGCTGGTCATGTGTGGAAATATGGTCTGCCGTCTCAAATATACCTCCTTGGTCAATCGCGACATCGACAATGACAGACCCTGGTGTCATAGCTTGGACCATCGCGTCTGTGACGAGCTTTGGAGCCTTTGCGCCTGGAATTAAGACAGCTCCAATCACAAGGTCTGATTCAGCTACTGCATTAGCGATATTGAGTGAATTTGAGATCAAGGTGGAGACTTGGTTTCCGAATATATCGTCAATTTCGCGCAAGCGCTCTGGGTTAAGGTCAATAATAGTGACATCCGCACCAAGGCCGATAGCGATTTTTGCCGCATTCACGCCAACAACACCGCCTCCGATGATGGTAACTTTTCCTCTTTTCACCCCTGGAACACCGCTTAGAAGAATTCCTTTGCCGCCTTCCGGCTTTTCAAGGAAATGGGCGCCAATCTGTGCAGCCATCCTGCCGGCAACCTCGCTCATTGGTGTCAGCAAAGGCAGTTTGTTCCCGCTTCTAACGGTTTCATAGGCGATGGAAAAGACTTGGTTATCGACTAAAGCTTTGGTTAAGGCTGGTTCCGCCGCTAAATGTAAATATGTGAAAAGAATAAGACCTGGTCGGAAATATTGATATTCTTCTTGA
>CAJGCH010000098.1 GCA_904501845.1 uncultured Bacillaceae bacterium
ATCTTAGGAGATGAAGCAAGCACGACCGAACCGCTCCGGTCTGTATTGGCGACAACCGCCAAATAGCATTCAAGCGGGTCAAGCCCCATCATCACGGCCGAACAGCTTGCAAAGAAACTTTTCATATCTACGCACATCACATAATCATTTGGCAAATTGCTGTAATCCATCATCCCATGAACCTCTTTCCAATAAAACAGAATATATGTTCGCATTACATTATACCCATAATGATAAGCGAATATACGTTCGTATTCAATGGTAATTTATTTACAATCTGTTTCAAAAAGCTTCTAGCAGGAGCGCAAATGGATTATAGTGGAGAAAAAGATTGGCAAAGGTCATTGGAAAGAGGGAATTCGGATGGGATACATAATGGAGTTGCGCAAAATAGTCGGGAGCAGGCCGCTCTTGATGGTAGGGGCAGCTGTTTTAGTAGTGGACTCTAAGGGAAACCTGCTGCTGCAATTACGCAAGGATAACGGCCACTGGGGGCTTCCAGGAGGATCGCTTGAGGTAATGGAATCTTTAGAAGACACCGCATACAGGGAATTACTTGAGGAAACGGGCCTATCGGCACAAGCTTTGGACTTCTTTGGACTGTTCTCTGGTATGGAGTTCCACTATATTTATCCGCATGGTGATGAAGTATACAATGTGATTGCCGCCTTTGTTTGCCGGGCATATGAAGGAGAATTGACAGCGCAATCTGAGGAAGTTTCCGCCCTTCGCTTCTTTCCGCTTAATGCTTTGCCAGAACGGATAAGCGGACCAGATCTTCCCGTCATCAAGCGTTTTATAGAGGAACGAAGATAGCTTGCTCCTCTATTGAAGCTTGTAAAAAAGCCACCTCCAAAAAGGAAGTGGCTATGCTTGTTTTTCTGCTCTTAAGCGACAGTGGCCGTTATCCAAAAACAAATGGCTGTAAGGAAAGCCAAAGGTGCCATTACCCATTTTTCCTTTCGGCTATTAGAAAACAGGTTCATAATCGTATTGAGTGTCAGGTAGGCCGCAAAGAAAAAACAAATGCCTTTTGTAAGGCTAATCGAGAATAAAAGAGGAATAATATGGGCCGTCTGCAATAATATGATGATCGCAAATAGCTGAATAAATACAGAAAAACCACAAGCAATTCTCATTCTTTTAGGCATGACGATATACTTACCGCCCATTGCGAATTCTCCATAAGGAAAACCTAAAGCAAGCAGAGCATATAGGATGGCAACGAATAAAAACGACATGCTTCCAATTAGCGCTATTATCATTTAATGGCCTCCCACAAAAAATCTGCCTTAGTAAGGTCTTTTCCCTCTATGCTTATTGTCCGCAGTTCTTGTTCATTACAAATAAATCTCCCCTTCTCATCCAACGGTACAAAAAATAGGATAGCCGCCCTCTTTTAAGAAACCTTTGCGAAATCAGCTGTTATTTAAATATAATTAAACAAGAGTTTTAAAAAAGTTATCATCTACTAATCTATGAGAAAACAGGAGGAGAAAAAGAGAAAACATGAAGAAAACCATCATCATTATCTCCATCATTCTCGCCCTGATTATCGCAGGGATTATCGGCGCGAGTTTTTACTTCTATAATGTGGCGGTGAAGCGTGCAGAGAAGGATTTCCTGAACTCTGACCCGAACCTTGCTGTTTCCACCCCTCAGACCCTGCAGACAGAAGCGAAAAAATGGGCTGGTACCGTCAACTTTGAAGAGATAGGAATCACCTCCAATGACGGTCTGGCTTTAGCGGGCTATTATTTACCGGCAGAGGAAGAGACGAATAAGACGGTTATCATCGCACACGGCTATGCCGGACAGGCCACTGGCATGTACGCTTACGCGAAATATTACCATGAAGTACTCGGCTTTAATGTCTTAATGCCTGATGCGCGCGGGCATGGAAAGAGTGAAGGCGATTATATTGGTTTCGGCTGGCATGAACGCAAGGATTACGTCCAGTGGATTGATTATGTGCTCGGCCGAAACGGCGCGGACAGCGAGATTGCCCTGCATGGCGTTTCCATGGGAAGCGCAACCGTCATGATGACAAGCGGCGAGAATTTGCCGAAGCAAGTGAAGGCGGTTGTCGCAGACTGCGGCTATACATCCGCACTCGATATCCTCAGCTACCAGCTGGGCGAAATGTACAGCCTGCCGAGCTTCCCGCTTATCCAGAGTACCAGCCTGCTGACAAAAATACGCGCCGGCTATTCATTTGAGGAAGCCTCCGCCCTTGAACAAGTGAAGAAGACCTCCCTGCCGATTTTCTTCATTCATGGGGAAAAGGATACCTTTGTGCCAGTGGAGATGGTTTATGAGCTATATGAAGCGGCAAATGGGGATAAGGAGCTTTACATCGTCCCCGGTGCGGAGCACGGAAATGCCTATGATGCAGACCCGGAAACGTATGAGGAAAAAGTGGCGGAGTTCTTAAACCACTACATGAACTAACAGCAGGTCGTCCTAAGCGGGCGGCCTTTTCTCATGGATGGCCATTACCCTCTTAAAATATTATGTTAAAATAATATAAAAATAGAGAGAGGGATACATAATGAAAAAGCTTTATTATTCCGCCGTCACCTATATGACCCTCGCGCTAATCAGCGGCGTCTTCTTCAGGGAGTTCACGAAACTGAACGGGGTTTATGAAACGACAACGCTCGGCAAAGTGCATGGCCACCTCTTTTCATTAGGCTTCATGGTATTTTTGATGGCTTTGTTATTCGAGAAAACATGCCAGATCACACAGGATGACATGTTCCAATTCTTCTTTATCACCTATCATATCGGGCTCGGCGTCTCAACAGCAGCCATGACGGCAAGAGGCATCCTTTCTGTCCTTGAGCTGAAGGGCAGCCTTGAATTATCATCCGGACTTGATGCCTCAATCTCAGGCATATCCGGTATGGGGCATATCGTCATGTCCATCGGCCTCGTTCTTTTTGTCCTGATCTTAAAGAACCGGCTCCTGAAGCCTTCCGCTTGACGAAAAGTCCACAAGCCCGCTGTATAGGCAGAGATGTCTGTCATTTCTGCTTGGCGCACACAAAAAAGTTCAGCCAGGTCTTCCTGGCTGAACTTTTTAATCAATTCATATAGCGATATTCACGCAATCTATTTAAGATAGCAATTTCCTGGATGATTTTCTCTCCGATATTGGTTTCCCTAACCTTTTTCCTCTTTAATTCCTTATCGACCAGTCTTTTAATGGACAGTACATCTGTCCCGTTAAGCAAGACATCTTCCTTTGAATTAAAATGCTTATGGGCAACCAGCTGCATGCCGTAGGAATTATACAGTAATGTATATCCGGCTATGCCGGTTGTTGATTGGTATGCTTTGGAGAAGCCTCCATCAATCACGATCATCTTGCCATTTGCCTTAATCGGATTTTCCCCATCAATTTCTTTAACTGGTGTATGACCGTTTATGATATGCCCCGTGTCAGGGTTCAAATCAAATTCTGCGAGGATTTTGCGGCAAACCTCTTCCTGTTCCCGTAAATGGTAGTACGGGTTCTTTCTCTCTTTATGGGTTGCCTTGTCCTTAATAAAGTATCTCTCGAAAGTGGTCATTTCTCTTTTCCCGAAGAGGGATGAGTATTCCCCTGTCCATAAATACCAGACCATATCTGTCGCAAGATCGTCCGTCTCTTCAGGATGCGCAAAGGAATACCGTAAATATTGTTCAAACACATCAAGTAATTCACGGCCTGAATACACGCTATTTTCGATAGACATCTTTTCCATATTGCCTTCTTCATCCAAAGGGATACATCCATGCATTAATAGATTCCCGTTATATTTTAAATACAGGCTCCCTTTCTTCATTAGGAAATTCATATGTCTGGCTAGCTTTTCTGATTGCTGAACGGAAAATAATAGCCTTTCCATAACCTGCTTTTCTTCCTCTAATAACTGATCCGGCTGCTCAGGATTTACCGTAGCAAAGCACGTATTTTCAAGGGGATACGTCTTCCCATAAAGCGTGATTTCATTCTTGTCATAATCTATTTTCTCAAGCAAAAGCCTCTCTGACATATTAAAATACGGGCGTCTCTTTATAATAGGCATTTCGAGCTTGAATTGGATCATTGCAATGGCTTGATGGATTTTCGTGATTTGCAGCTGCTCATGATCGGATAGTTTCTTATCTGAATGCACCTTTGGCCTGAATGCCGGATTGTCCTCATAGTATTTCTCCGCAAGGGTCAATAGAGGCCTCAGATTGATTCCATATACATCCTCAATAATATCGAGATTGTCATATCTTGCGCAGATACGAATGATATTAGCGAGACAAACCATCGATCCAGAATAAGCACCCAGCCAAAGTACATCATGGTTTCCCCATTGAATGTCAAGAGAATGGTAATTGATGAGGGTATCCATGATTTTATCAGGCTCAGGCCCGCGGTCATAAATATCTCCAACGACATGAAGATGATCGACTACCAGTCTCTGAGTTGTATAGGCAAGACCCGTCAAAAGTTTATCCGCCTGCCCTAAGGAGATGATTTGATCGACAATTTCTTTATAATACTGCTCCTTATTCATTTGGTTCGTTTTGTACAGCAGCTCTTCAATGATAAACACAAACTGGCCAGGCAATGCTTTCCGCAGCTTCGAACGTGTATATTTTGAGGAAGCATGAGAAATAAGCCTGATCATCCGCTCGATGGTAACGATATACCATTGATGTAATTCTTGTTTATTATCGAATTGGTTTTTAATTAATGTTAATTTTTCTTCCGGATAATAAACTAATGCCGCAAATTCATTGATTTCTTTCTCTAATAAAATATCTTGAAACAGATCCCTAATTTTCTCTCTTACGTTCCCGGAACCGTTTCTCAACACATGTTGAAAAGCCTGATATTCCCCATGTAAATCACTGACAAAGTGCTCTGTCCCCTTTGGCAGGTTAAGAATCGCTTCTAAATTAATAATTTCCGTTACTACTTTTTCCTCACAATCATATTGCTGGACAAGTAAATCTAAAAATTCTGCTTTCAACTATATGTATCTCCTTTACGACATTATATCTATCTAATCAATAAAAAGGCCAAACACAAAACTACGAATGAAAACTCTTTCAGACTCTCTTAATTAGTGACTATAATTATATTATATTTCAATCCTATAGGCTAAAGATAGATTCATTTTCTTCCTGAAACACTCTCTCCTTTGCATCAATGGGACCGTTCAAAACAAACGCTTTCATTTCTTTATATAATACCTGTTCGGATTAGGCAATGCGCCGGTATCGTTAAAAGCTTATTAGGCTGTCAGTCATCTCATCATTGAATGGCAGGCATTTAGTTGTCAGATCAAGACTCCTTCAATTGGTTCTGATCCGCTTTAAACTTTTCAGCCCCCTTGTACCAACTATCTATTTGATCCGCTCACCATAATGCACATGCCAATGCATATGCTTATTGCTTTGATATTCCCCAATATTGGTAGAAACCCTGCAGGCGCCATACTGATTGTTTACCATTTCAGAGACCTTCTGAATCACCGCAAACAAATCTGCCATCAGGTCCTGTTCCTCCGGTTTAACATCAATCAATGAAGGAATATGCTTTTTAGGAATGACACGATATGTATCTCGTAAAACGGACGTGTATGATAAAAAGCCAGGGTATCTTCCGTTTCCCAAACTTTTTCGACCGCTGTATGTCCGCTTAAAACTTCATCACAATAAAAATCCTCTACTCCATTAGCCATTCAGACAACCTCCAAGCTTATTGATTCATTTACGAATACGTCAAAAAAGATGCAGCTATCCTTGTTAATCACCTTCCCCTCCCGGCTTCCCCTTCTACTATTATATAAGAAGACGCTTCTGTGAATCGGTTATTTTTCCAGAAAACTTTCATTATTATTAAAAAGGAACATGTACGATCAATATGGAATACGATTGTAATGGCTCTGTACAATCTTCAGCAGGCCACTTGATTGCCTTACAGGGAGGATATCTCATACAGCCAAAGGAGCTTCTCACTGCATCTTTTTTACAGAAGGTTTATACTATTAATGTACGTGTTTTTTGAAACGGACCATCCAGTTATCATTCCACAACTCAAAAAAAGGAGATTGATACTATGATCGTTGTACAAAACAAATTCCAAACGAAAAAAGGCTTTGCCGAGAAAATGGGTGCTAGATTTACTCAAAATAACTTAGAAACGTTCAAAGGATTCATCCGTGTTGAGGTCCTCATGACGCAAGGATTGGAAGAAACGGATGAACTTAGCGTCAACATGTATTGGGAGGACAAAGAAAGCTTTGAAACTTGGAGAAACAGTGATTCCTTCAAGAAATCACATGCACGTCCGGCAGGAGGCTCTCCTGAGGCTAAGCAAGAATCCCCAATCATCAGCAATAAAATCAGCATCTTTGATGTGGTGGCCGTTAAAGAAGGAGCCGCCGCACAGCAATAAGAAAACAGCGCTCGATGTTCACCGAGCGCTGTTTTTCTTATCGTATTAATTTTTAAAAATTGTGCTAATAATTTTATCAACAGACATACTGCTGTCGATCTCAAACACGCCTAGACGAAGCTTGTTCTCGACACCTTTGCTTTCAACAGCCTTTACGAAGCTGGATGCATCCTTAATAACTTTCCCAGCCACAAGAACCTCCGCTACATCGCCGCTTGTCATGCCGCTGGCAACATTGATGACTGTTTTGTAGACAACCTTGTCTGCATCCTTTGCGGCATCCTTTTCAGCCGCGGCTTTCGCTTCCTCTGCTGCCGCCGCTTTTGCTTTCTCCTCAGCTGTCTTGATTTCCTTAGAGAATTCATCATCAGTCAGGACAATATAACCAGAGGTCTCTAATTGGCTCTTCATGTCCGCTTCCGATAATACCGCTGTTTCCGCCGCCGCTTCTTCCTTAGCAGGAGTTTCTTTCGCTCCGGCATCCTCTGAGGAGAAGAAATAAACTCCCCCAAGAACGGTTGAAGCAAGCAAAATTCCAGAAGCGAAGCTGCTCATTACTTTATGCGTCATTTGCCAGCTTCCTCCCTCTGTTCCTTCCGGATTCATAAGGAGCCAAGATCTCTTCAACTTCCTGCTCAGTCAACTTTGTTTGAGCAGAGATGCTCTTGATGGAATAGCCTCTCTTATAAAGGTCTAGCATCTTGCGCATCGTGTTGCGCTCCTCAGAATTAAAGCTCATAACTCCTGCTTCCTGAGCAGTAATTTCCCCATCCATTTCAAGCTTCCGAATTTGTTCCTTCAATTGATTCGTCTCATCCAACATAACCGCATAATATGTATCGATTTGTTTTTGATCGTCTTTTGATTGTTTCTTCATTTTTACGAATGAAGCAATAAACAACAAAGCGGAAACCGCTAATAAAATCACCAAAGCCATTTGCATTCGTCTACGTTCCTCCTACCTTATAAATCTCTCATCCATTATACATGCAAATTCGAGTTTTTTCGATGTAATTCTCAAATAACCACAAAAAACCATCATTCTCCCTATACTTCCAGTTATTGACCCATCCCTTCTATACTCATAGTCCCTTGTTATAAAATACGAATGAACAGCCTTCTTTTTGTATGTCGAAAACCAGAAATTTTGTCGCATAATGAAGAAAAATATGCTATACTCGTAAAGACCTAAAACTGCAAAACATTTTACTTACCATTTTACATGACCCTGCTGGTAACCAGCAGGGTATTTTTTATGATTAATAACGTTCGAGTACTTTACTTAAAATTTCCCCAGGCAGTCCATCCATTTCACACAACTTTTCAGAAGCAAAACCATGTTTGTACAAAATTTTTCTTGAGGGTATATTAGCCGGGTCTATGATGGCCTTAAGGCACTCTACTCCCGCTTCCTCAGCTTTTGCTATTAAAGCTCTAGCCACCTTTGTCCCATATCCCTTTCCCCAATATTGCGGCAATATCATATAGCCAATCTCAGCCACTGCGTTCACTTTCTCATCAGGGGTGATATGTCCGAGACCTATGTATTCGCGCGAAAAGCGATCATATATTTTATAAGAGCCGGCCTCTCCATATTTCTTGTTACGCAAAAGCAATGCTTCGAAATTCCTTTGAGCCTCCTCTATAGGAATGGAACGTTCTGTAATCTGTGCCATGACCCTTTCATCAGAAACGAGTGCAAAATAGTGACCAAAATCCGCTTGTTGAAACTTCTCTAAATCAATGCGCATCCTATTCCCTCCATGTAACGAGTCGATAAGTACTGGAAAGCAAAAAAACAGACCCAATTGTTTGGGTCTGTTTCGATAAGTTTAACTTATATTAGTTTTTTTGAACGTTAGTAGCTTGAGGTCCGCGTTGGCCTTGTTCTACTTCGAAAGTTACTTCTTGACCTTCATCAAGAGTTTTGAATCCTTCACCTTGGATCGCAGAGAAGTGAACGAATACATCGTCTCCACCTTCACGTTCGATAAATCCAAAACCTTTTTCTGCGTTAAACCATTTAACTTTACCTTGTTCCATGTTTGTTGCCTCCTAGTGCGATAGCACATTGTATTACTATCCTTGCTTATCGATCGTAAAGACGAAATATTGTTCAACTTTCAACCGTAACAAACAAAAATAATTCTTCCTTAGAATAACAGGTTATGGAGAAAAACGCAAACATTTTAGAAGCGTTTTCTTTCTTTTTCTTTTCTTAAGAATGAAAAATCACTAAAATAAAACCGAACAGGCGTTTACATCCCTTTCGTCCGCATCATCAAGGGATTCTCTTAAACATTCCGGCATGTATTCTCTTATATGGTTTCAACCATTATCTATTGCGTCTTTGCGAAAAATACCCATTAATAAAATAATTAGCCCGATGAGAAACAGAATCGGAAACAAAATAAACATGAGAACGGCTGCCCACCCGTTCTGCTCAAGAATGGCATAAATCAAGCCGAGGGAAAAGGACAGGAAAGGCGCAATGACAAGTATTAGCATAAGTCCCCACACCTTATATTTCCTCTTCACGGAGCTTTCTTTTGTTAAGATGGCTGCGATTATTACACCCATACAAACAAATAGTAAAGAAATGAGAATCTCCATCTTATCCCCCTATAAACTGGTAGAATAAAATTCAAAAGCATTTAAACATTTCGGAGATGATGAAATATGATAAAAGAAATAAACCCTCTATTTCCCCCTCCCAGCCTAAAGACCTTATTATCCTATGCAGCCTCCAGTGATATAGACTCAGTGTATAAAGCCTATATACATAATCCGAGAAGGGAGCTAATTGGCTTCCAGAAGGATGACCTGCTAATCGGCTGTTTGGGCGGGGAACGCAATAACGATACTTTCATTATTCGGCATATCGCTGTGACTCCGGAGGAACGCGGTAATAACATTGGAAGCTCCATGATTCAGTTTATTTTAAAGAGTCCTCAGGTAAAGGAAGTCATCGCTGAGACAGACAAGGATGCCGTTGATTTCTACCGGAAATTCGGCTTCACAATTACCTCCTTAGGAGAAAAATATCCAGGAGTAGAGAGATTCGATAGCCGATATACACTCATGTAGCCTTGCGCACAAGCTTCACAAACTGGACCCACACACCATCTGCCAGCACAACGCTGATGACAGCCATAATGACGGATGTATCGCTCTGCAAATCAGCCAAGCAAAAGGGTAATTAGGATTTGGTTGATGCTTTAAGACAACTGCAGCCGCACTGCCGAACTGAACCGACCAATCAAATGTACCAGGGCGTTCCGCTGATAATACGTTTCGAAGTCTTGCATACAAAAGGACATAGTAAAGACCTCGAAATGAAACTAAGCAATGCCTCTTCCCCTTTTCTAATG
>CAJGCH010000099.1 GCA_904501845.1 uncultured Bacillaceae bacterium
AAGATTTCAATACCGTCCATTCCCGGTATCTTCATATCGAGCAGCACAAGATCAGGATTCTCTTGTTTCTGGAGGACGAGCGCCTGCTCCCCATTGGCAGCCATAAATGTCTGGTAGCCCTCTTGCTGCAAGACTTCGTTCAATAATATCCTGATTCCAAACTGATCATCCACGATCAGAATCTTTTTATCGTTCATTCATCCCAGCCCCTTCTAAACCGCTAACCTATAAACCATCTATCATTAATTACTTCTCCCCTGAAGCCGAAAATACCTGCCATATCCATAAAGTGGATAATAAAAATAATATCTACTCCCTAATCTATCACGAAAGCTTTGACAAGTTCATGAGATTCGCATACTGTATCTACTAGATATAGGAATATTCTCTTTCAATATTAGAACAGGAGCTGATGATGTTGTTAAAAATTTTCCTGACACAATTAACAGGTGTATATAAAAAAATCGAGCAAGAGGAACAAGAGAGCATCGAGGATGCTGCACGCTTACTTGCCCAAGCCTTGACTGCAAACGGACAAGTTTACATCCACGGCTTTAAGGAGATGGAAGGAATCGTCTCCCAAGCAATCAATGGTCCCGAACCATTGAAGGGTCTTAAGAAACTATACAGCGGACAATATATGGTGCAAGCTCAGCAACGCGACCGTGCTATTATCTTCGCCCGCTCCGCCACTGAAAAGGAAGCCGTCGCTCTCGCAGAATCCCTGCGCGGCCAGCATGTTCCCTTTGTCGCTGTCTCTCAAGGCGTCAAGCCAGAGGATGAAGGCAAGCCAAACCTGACTGAAATCGCCGATGTGCACGTCGATATCAAAGCCGTGCGCGGACTTGTGCCAAATGAAGACGGAACAAGAAGCGGGATCCCAACTCTCGCTGCCGCCCTATTTGCCTACCAGGGTATCATCATGGCAGTGGATGAGATTTTGCGGGAGTATGAGGAAGAGTAAATTGTTATGATTATGAAAGACACGGACATGTTCGCCCTTTTGAGGGGCGGGTGTGGACGTGTCTTTTTATTTGTTGGCAAGGGGGCGGGGTGTGATTTTGTGTTGGTTCGCCCATACCAGCGGGATTTTCGCCCTTACCCTCCTAACTTCGCCCATAAAATTTGTGGTTCGCCCTTAAACGAGCTCTATTCGCCCTTAAATCATCGTTTTTCGCCCTTAAAAGGATAATTTCCGCCCTTAAACAGGTGGATTTCGCCCTTAAATTCTCAGTTTTATCAAGTTCCATTCAGAAATTTGCCTCCAGCCAAAGCTCTCTAGTAAAAATAGACAAGCTGAAGGGATTTTTACATGAATTTTTCACTTTTTTATGGTATTTCTGGCCAAAACAATCCCTAAATTAAAAATAAAAAAAAGGAGAACACGTAAATTGTGCTCTCCTTCTTTTATTATATCTTATCTCTCTTCCAAGGACGCTTTTACGAAGTCGCGGAATAGCGGCTGCGGGCGTGTTGGTCTTGAGATGAATTCCGGGTGGAACTGAGATGCCACGAACCATGGGTGATCTTTGAGCTCGATGATCTCAACAAGACGGCCATCCGGGCTTGTGCCAGAGAAGATGAAGCCTTGTTTCTCCATGTCTTCGCGGTAGTGGTTGTTGAACTCGTAGCGGTGGCGATGACGCTCGTATACCACTTCTTCATTGTATGCTTCAGCTGTTTTTGTGCCTGGCACTACTTTACATGGGTAAAGTCCAAGACGCAATGTTCCGCCAAGGTCCTCGACATCCTTCTGCTCAGGAAGCAGGTCAATGATCGGATTTGTTGTAGCTGGATTGATCTCAGATGAGTTCGCATCCTCTAGACCAAGCACATTACGCGCGAATTCAATAGAAGCAAGCTGCATGCCAAGGCAAATGCCAAGGAACGGTTTTTTCTGCGTTCTTGCATATTCAATGGCAACGATTTTCCCTTCGATACCGCGGTCACCGAAGCCGCCAGGTACGAGGACACCGTCCACATCGCCAAGAAGCTCTTCGACATTTTCCTTTGTTACTTCTTCCGCATTAATCCATTTCACTTTAATGTCTGCATCAAATGAATATCCAGCATGTTTAAGGGATTCAACTACTGAAATATAGGCATCCTGCAATTCAACATATTTACCGACAAGACCGATTGTCACCGTTTTGGATAGATGCGTTACTTTCTCAACAAGCTCTTTCCATTCTGTCATGTCTGCATCTGGTGTTTGCAATTTCAAGTGGTTGCAGACGATTTGGTCCATCTTTTGTTCTTGAAGCATCAATGGCACTTTGTATAGGGTGTCTGCATCCGGACATTCGATGACAGCATTTTTGTCGATGTCGCAGAATAATGCTAGCTTGTCCTTCATATCTTGAGAAATTGGCATTTCTGTACGGACAACGATGATGTTTGGCTGGATGCCAAGGCTGCGTAATTCTTTTACGCTGTGTTGGGTTGGTTTTGTTTTCATTTCTCCAGCCGCTTTAAGATACGGAATTAATGTACAGTGTATGTACAAGACATTGTCCGTTCCAATATCACTCTTGATTTGGCGAATCGCTTCAAGGAATGGCAAGGATTCGATATCCCCTACAGTTCCGCCGATCTCTGTGATGACCACATCAGCGTTTGTGTCATGACCTGCCTTCAGGATGCGTTCTTTAATTTCATTTGTGATATGCGGAATGACTTGAACTGTTCCGCCAAGATAGTCGCCGCGGCGTTCCTTTTTCAAAACATGGGAGTAGATTTTCCCTGTCGTTACATTAGAGAGCTTTGAAAGATTGATGTCAATAAAGCGCTCATAATGACCAAGGTCAAGATCTGTTTCCGCACCATCATCAGTGACGAAAACTTCACCATGCTGATAGGGGCTCATTGTACCTGGGTCAACGTTAATGTATGGATCGAATTTTTGGATTGTCACCTTCAACCCTCTATTTTTTAATAAACGACCTAAAGATGCAGCTGTAATTCCTTTACCCAGTGAGGAGACAACGCCCCCGGTAACAAAAATATACTTTGTCATAAAAAAACCTCCTACCATTTCCTAATATTCGTATTTGCAAGGATAACCATCTATTTCAATCTTACTGTTCGTTAAAATTAATCGACGTATCCACAAAAAAATAAAAACGCTCCCTTGCTAGCAAGGGAGCGTAAATCGCTATAATTAGTTTCCTTTACGTTTAAAGGAGCCCAAATAACATTCTACAAAGATTGACACTTGAAGTCAAGATTGATGTTTATCGAATATCTTCCTCGTCATCAAAGTCCTCTTCGTCATCTTCTTCCTCATCTTCATCTTCTTCGATCACAAATTTATCCTTAATGATTTCTTCTTCATCTTCAATGATGTCATCATCGTCATCGACATCTTCATCGAAGTCGTCTTCAATCAAATCTTCTTCATCCTCATCGTCGAAGTCATCGATGTCATCAAAATCAAGATCATCTTCATCTTCATCGATTACATCAAAGTCATCGTCATCCTCGATAACCTTTTTGCCTTTTTTCTTCTTCACTTTGGAAGCAGGAACTGTTTCTTCTTCGACTTGCTCAACAGGATACCAGCCTTTTAAGCCCCAGCGGTTATCGCCGATGCTGATGAAGCGTCCATCTACATTCAAGTCTGTGTAGAACTGTCCAATTTTTTCTGCCACTTCCTCATCAGACAACCCAAGCAACTGCTGGATTTCATCCATCATCACTTTAAAGTCTATGGCTTCTTTCTTTTCTATAAGTAATAAGTTTGCAATTTCAATGAAGGCCAATTCACGAATATCTTCAGTAGACATCTCGGCTATAGTCATTGTTCGCACATCCTTTCTATCAAATCAACATCAAAACACCCAAATATGCATATCCCATTATAACCAAATGGCTTATCATTATGCCACTTTATTTTACTTCTTGTCTCGAATTCCTTTCTTCCACTGTTTATAAGCAGCAATTGCAAGGAATACGGACGCAAGCAAGCAGCCGATCGCTCCAAGCGAATGGTCATAAAGAAGCCAAAACAGCCAGATGAAAGCAAGGAGGATGAGCATGCCGCCCAATCTGCGCTGCATATCCATCGTTCAACTCTCCTGTTCTCCATTATGACCCGCTTTTATGTAACTTATAAGGAAGATAACAGTTTTATCCTATCATACAAATAGAGAGGGATGGGCCATAATTAATTGAATATTTTTGTCGTACAGAAAAGCGCGGAAGAAACCCTCCGCGCAAAATGGATTACATGTTCCTGCGATATTGTCCCCCAACCTCATACAAAGCATGTGTAATCTGTCCGAGACTTGCTACACGAACCGTTTCCATTAGTTGTTCAAATATGTTTTCACCCCTGATTGCGGTTTCCTTCAGGCGCTCAAGCGCCGCTTCCGCCTCATGCCCATGCTTCTTTTTGAAGGCCTCCAAATTTCTTATTTGCAGTTCCTTCTCTTCCTTCGTGGCACGGGCAAGCTGCATATTGTTGACCTCATCTTCACTTGGCGGATTCGGGTTCAAATACGTATTCACCCCAATGATCGGAAGCTCGCCATTATGCTTCTTCGTCTCATAATACATCGATTCATCCTGAATCTTGCCGCGCTGATACTGCATTTCCATTGCACCAAGGACGCCGCCGCGGTCATTGATTCGCTCAAATTCCTGTAGGACAGCCTCTTCAACAAGATCAGTCAGCTCATCAATGATATAAGCGCCTTGAAGGGAATTCTCATTCTTCATCAGCCCGAACTCCTTCGTGATGATCATTTGAATGGCCATGGCCCGGCGCACGGATTCTTCCGTCGGCGTCGTGATGGCTTCATCATATGCGTTTGTGTGCAAGGAATTACAATTATCCTGCAGGGCGATGAGCGCCTGCAAGGTTGTTCGGATATCATTGAAATCAATCTCCTGCGCATGCAAGGAGCGGCCGGATGTTTGGATATGGTATTTCAGCTTCTGGCTCCGCTCGTTCGCGCCGTATTTCTCCTTCATAACGATGGCCCAGATTCTGCGTGCCACCCGGCCCAAAACGGTATATTCAGGATCAAGCCCATTGGAGAAGAAGAATGATAGGTTTGGAGCAAAATCATCAATCTTCATGCCGCGGCTCAAGTAATATTCGACGTACGTGAAGCCGTTTGAAAGCGTGAAGGCAAGCTGGGATATCGGGTTCGCCCCCGCTTCGGCAATATGGTAGCCGGAGATGGAGACCGAATAATAGTTCTTCACTTGATTCCCCACGAAATATTCCTGGATATCACCCATCATTTTTAAGGCGAATTCGGTTGAGAAGATGCATGTATTCTGTCCTTGATCCTCTTTTAAGATATCGGCCTGAACGGTCCCTCGTACTACTTGGAGTGTTTCCTTCCTTACGTTATGTGCCTCTTCTGCTGTTAGCGGACGTCCTAGCTCTTGTTCCTTTTTCTCAAGCTGCTGGTCAATTGCCGTATTCATGAACATCGCAAGGATAATCGGTGCCGGTCCATTGATGGTCATGGAGACTGACGTGCTAGGCGCACATAAATCAAAGCCGGAGTAGAGCTTCTTCATATCATCCAGCGTACAAACGCTCACACCGCTCTCTCCAACCTTCCCGTATATATCTGGGCGGGTGTGCGGATCCTCCCCGTATAGCGTGACCGAATCAAAGGCCGTGCTTAAGCGCTTGGCTTCATCATCCTTCGAGAGATAATGGAAGCGGCGGTTCGTTCTCTCCGGTGAACCTTCACCGGCGAATTGACGTTTCGGGTCCTCTTCTTTCCGTTTAAACGGAAAGACACCTGCCGTGAACGGGAATTTCCCAGGAACATTCTCTCTGCGTACCCAGCTTACAATCTCGCCATAATCCTTGAATTTCGGCAGCGCCACCTTTGGGATGGCCAGGCCACTTAAAGAGGTGGTTTTCAGCTCTGTCCGTATTTCCCGGTCGCGCACTTTCGTTACTAGCTCATCCTGGCTGTACGCCTCTCTTTGGGTTTCCCATCCCTCGATAATCTCGACAGTCTCCGGTTCGAGCGCTTGTTTTGTCTTCTCCTTCAGCTGCTGGAGTGACTCAACCGTCTCCCCGCTTTCAGCGAGAGCCTCAATCGTTCCTTCAATTTGGAAAAGCCTGCGGGCGGCTTTCTCTTGGCGTGCGGTACGCTCATGATACGTCCGAACGGCATCAGCGAGCTCGCGCAAATAATATTGGCGGTCCGGCGGAATAATCGTATGCTGCTTTTCGGTCTTCGCTTCCTTGCTGTAGCGCGTCCTGTAGTCGGTTCCAGTATGCTTTGCCATTGCCTCAATCAAGGCTGCAAATAAAGCATTCGTCCCTTCGTCATTGAATTGGCTCGCAATCGTTCCATACACCGGCATCTCCGTCAAATCACAGTCAAAGAGATTCCGGCTGCGCTGGTATTGCTTCTGTACCTGACGCAGGGCGTCTTGAGACCCTTTCCGTTCAAATTTATTGATAACGATGAAATCTGCATAGTCAATCATATCAATCTTCTCAAGCTGGGTCGGTGCCCCAAACTCGCTTGTCATCACATACATCGAGATATCGCACACATCCGTGATGGCCGCATCCCCTTGGCCAATCCCGCTTGTCTCGACGATGACCGCATCATAGCCAGCCGCCTTTACCACGGCAATCGCATCCTTGATAGAGGAGGAAAGTTCTGAGCGGGAATCCCGGGTCGCGAGGCTTCTCATATAGACATTCGGATGGAAGATCGCATTCATGCGGATTCTGTCTCCAAGCAGGGCCCCGCCTGTTTTCTGTTTCGTCGGGTCAATAGAAAGAATGGCCAGACGATGTTCAGGAAGCTCTCGAATAAAGCGGCGAATCAATTCATCCGTGAGCGAGCTCTTCCCCGCTCCGCCTGTACCTGTAATCCCGATAACCGGAATCGTGCTTGCGGCTTTCGCCAGCTTCTCTGATATCGGTTCGGTCGCTGCTGCCTCTTCCGCTCTCCATAGCTTGTTTTCTGCCATCGTAATCGCACGAGCGACAGAAAGCGGCTGGTTCGGGCTAAGTGTTTCTGCTGAAATATTCTCAAGAGCCGGCAGCGGATAATCACATTCCTTAATAACGAGCTCCATCATGCCTTCTAAACCTAGCTCACGGCCATCATCAGGCGAAAAAATCCGGGCAATTCCGTAATCATGGAGTTCCTTAATCTCACGCGGGATGATAACACCTCCGCCCCCGCCATATATGCGGATATGAGAGGCTCCTCTTTGTTTCAGCAAATCATGCATGTATTTGAAATACTCCACATGTCCGCCTTGATAGGAGGATACAGCAATTCCTTGAACATCCTCCTCAATAGCCGCACTCACGACCTCTTCTACCGACCGATTATGTCCGAGATGGATGACCTCCGCTCCCTTTGCCTGGAGGATTCTCCTCATGATATTTACGCTGACATCATGCCCGTCAAAAAGGCTCGATGCCGTGACAAAGCGGATATGATTCTTCGGTTTGTACTCGCTGTTCATATTATTCCCCCTCTACTGAACTTTGTTGGTTCCTTCCACAATCCCCTTTAGCAGCAAATTCGTTTGTGAATCTATATAATCCTCTATCGTGAACTTCTTCCCGATTGCCCAGCGCCTGAACGCCCACATCTGGCCATGGACGATAATATTATGGGCAAGCAAATACGTCTGTTCTGCCTCCAGCTCAATCTCCTCACGCTCCAGGCAGGCGACAATTAGCTTCTCAAACATATGCGCCATCTCAATCTCTTTATTAAGCACGTAAGGCAAGGCTGTCTTGTTCAAAGACTTAGCTTCCTGATACATGACTAGGACCTCATCCTGCATCTCGTCGCATATGCGAAAGTAATAGGAAATGCCAAGGCGCAATCCCTCGAGCGTCCCTTCGCTCAATTCAAGGGCTTTTTGCAGCCGCTCCCTTACTTCATCATAAATATTGTCGCAAACGAGGTAGAGAATATCGTCCTTGGACCGGATATATTCATATAATGTGCCGATGCTGAATCCAGCTGCTTTCGCAATCTCCCTTGTTGTGGTCCGGTGGTATCCTTTCTCGATAAATAAGGTGACAGCCCCCTTGATCATCTCGTCGCGCCTTTTCTTCACAAGCCTCTCGTCCTTGACAGACGCCTGCACCTCTATCTTCTTCAAGATCCCCCACCCGCCTTTTCTAAAAGGGTATCCTCCCGGAATACCACTAGCCGGGAGGATTTGTATTTCTATTTCGTCAGCATACGTGAAATGACGAGACGCTGAATTTCTTGTGTTCCTTCATAAATCTGGGTAATCTTCGCATCACGCATAAAGCGCTCAACCGGATAATCCTTCGTGTACCCGTACCCGCCGAAGATTTGCACGGCCTCTGTCGTTACCCTCATCGCCGCATCGCCAGCGAATAGTTTTGACATGGCTGATTCCTTGCCATATGGCAGCCCTTGAGACTCGAGCCATGCAGCTTGATAGGTTAGAAGACGGGCTGCCTCAACGCTTGTCGCCATGTCAGCAAGCTTGAAGCCAACACCTTGCTGGGCGGAGATTGGTTTCCCAAATTGCACTCGCTCCTTCGCATATTCAGTCGCAGCATCAAGAGCGCCTTGCGCGATTCCGACTGCCTGGGCAGCAATACCGTTACGGCCTCCATCAAGCGTCATCATCGCAATCTTAAAGCCATCTCCCTCTTCCCCGAGGCGATTCTCTTTCGGCACGCGGCACTCCTCAAAGATGATCTCTGTTGTTGGAGAGGAACGAATGCCGAGTTTCTTTTCCTTCTTGCCGACACTGAACCCTGCAAAATCCTTTTCAACGATAAAGGCAGTTGTGCCCTTTTGCCTTTTCTCCGGATCTGTGAGAGCAAAGACGACATAGGTATCAGCGATGCCTCCGTTTGTAATGAAGATTTTCGAACCGTTCAGAATATAATCATCTCCATCACGGCGGGCTGTCGTCCTCATCGCACCTGAGTCAGAGCCTGATCCCGGTTCCGTCAGGCCATAGGCGCCAATCTTCTCACCTGTTGCCAGCGGGCGCAGATAGCGCTGCTTTTGCTCCTCCGTGCCAAACTTAAAGATTGGCCAGCTCGCCAGTGACGTATGGGCAGACAAGGTGACACCCGTTGATGCACACACACGGGAGAGCTCCTCTACAGCGATGCAGTAGGCTACATAATCGCTGCCGATTCCACCGTACTCCTCCGGCCAAGGAATCCCTGTGAGACCAAGCTCAGCCATCTTATCGAACAGGCTCTTGTCAAAGCGTTCTTCCTCATCACGCTCTGCAGCTGTTGGTGCCACTTCATTCTTTGCAAAGTCACGTACCATCTTGCGGATCATCTCATGCTCTTCTGATAAACGAAAATTCATCTTCCATCCCCCAAATCTATCAATTTACTAATTGCTTAGCGATAACGATACGCTGAATTTCACTTGTACCTTCATATATTTCGGTCACCTTCGCATCACGGAAATAGCGCTCAACCGGATATTCCTCTGTATAGCCGTACCCGCCAAATACTTGAATCGCCTCTGTCGTCACATCCATTGCTGTCTTCGATGCCAGTAGTTTCGCCATCGAAGACTCCTTCGTGCATGTTAAACCTGCCCCTTTCAATGAAGCGGCATGATAGACGAGCAGCTTGGACGCTTCAATGGCTGTTGCCATATCAGCAAGCTTGAAGCCAATGCCTTGCTGGGCACTAATTGGCTTGCCAAATTGTTTTCTTTCCATCGCATAACGGGCTGCCTCATGGAAAGCCCCTTCGGCAATACCAAGTGCTTGGGCAGCGAT
>CAJGCH010000100.1 GCA_904501845.1 uncultured Bacillaceae bacterium
TACCAGAAACAAGTCCATCTAATCCATCAGTCAAATTGACAGCATTAGAGAAGCCAACCAGCCAGAAAATGACGATGAACACATAGAACCATCCGAAATCCAGCTCATAGTCCGTGAAAGGAATCCCAATGGCCGTAGATAAATCACTTTGCCTGCAAATGATATAAAAAATGATAGAAATCACGACTTGACCGATGAATTTTTGCTTGGATGTCAAACCAAGATTTCGCTTCATAGCAATTTTGATGAAATCATCCAAGAAGCCGAGGAGACCAAAGCCAATCGTGACAAATAAAAGCAAATAGGTTTCTTCGCCTACCGCTGTAAATTTCCCTGTCATAATCAAGGTCGTTACAAGGATGGCAAGAAGGAAGACAATCCCGCCCATCGTAGGTGTTCCTGTTTTCTTCTGATGTGATTTTGGTCCTTCTTCCCTTATGCTTTGCCCAAATTTAAGCCTTCTAAGAAACGGGATAAATATTGGAGAGAGCAGAACCGTAATTAAAAATGATACGAGTATCGTAAAAAATAAAACTTGTTCAAGCATTGTCTTAAACCCTCTCTTCTTTCTGCTTACTATTCAATTTTTCTTTGATTGCTTCCATCGCCACTTCCCTATCATCAAAGTGGATGACTTCCTTGCCGATGATTTGGTAATCCTCATGCCCTTTTCCGGCAATCAAAATAACATCCTTCGGCTCAGCCAGCTTAATGGCTTCATAGATAGCTTCCTTGCGGTCCGTGATTCTCATATAGTCTTTCCCAAGTACACCATCTGTCATATCATCCAAAATGGCCTCTGGGTCCTCACTGCGCGGATTATCAGATGTGAAAATTGGGTTCGTGCTATATTCACAGGCCACTTGTGCCATAAGCGGACGCTTCGTCTTATCTCTGTCTCCCCCGCAGCCGACAATCGCATAAACCTTCTTCTCGGCAAATTCATTAACGGTTTTCAGCGCATTCTCCAAACTATCCGGTGTATGTGAATAATCCACAAGCACCGTGAAGTCCTGTCCGCCGTACACTCTTTCAAACCGACCTGAAACCCCTTTGATTCCTTTGAGTGATTGGATGATTTGCTCAAGCGGAATCTTTGATACCAATCCGACGGCGATAGCTGCAAGGCAGTTATAAATATTGAACTTCCCGATAAGCGGCAGGGAAACGTCGATTTTCTCATCCGGGGTAATGAGCGTAAAGGATGAACCCTGAGCGGTGATTCGGATGTTTTCCGCCTTTACATCTGCCGTTTGATGAATCCCATATGTAACGACATTCGCAGAGGTCGCTCTTTCATATATGACGGATGCCTCATCATCCGCATTCAATATCGCATATTTCGGTTTATCTTCCATGTAGGTGTTTCCCAATCTTGCAAACAGTAAACCCTTCGCATAGCGATAGTTTTCCATTGTTCCGTGATAATCCAAATGATCCTGCGTCAGATTCGAGAATACAGCAATATCATAATCACAGCCAAAGACACGCCCCATTTCCAAGGCATGAGAGGAGACCTCCATCACCGCAGTCTCGACTCCCTTCTCGGCCATGTTATGGAAGGTTTTTTGGAGTGTAAGACTATCAGGAGTCGTATTCTTTGTTTCAAAAACATCTTCGGCAATCTTCGTATACATCGTGCCGATTAACCCGGTCGTTTGTTTAATATCCTTAAATAGCTTCTCAATGAGATGACTGATTGTCGTCTTCCCATTTGTGCCGGTAATGCCAATTAAGGTTAGCTTTTGTGTAGGATGCCCGTAGAACCGATCTGCCAATTGGGCCATAGCCTTTGCCGTATTCTTAACAATCACGACAGGAACGTCCACATCAAGCGGCTTCTCCGATATAATGGCTGCTGCCCCATTCTTAACAGCTTCCGGGGCGAGGTCATGCCCATCAACGGTATACCCTTTAATACAGATGAACAGGCTGCCGATATTTACTTTACGGTGATCATTTTCAACAGATGACAGGGTAGGATTCCCTTCACCCTGTTTCTGCTTAAACGGTATTATACTGATTAAATCATCAAGTCTCATAAAACAGGTTCCTTTCTTTTTAAAGCAATCTTCCTTATTGTATCGTAAATTAATGGTATTAGAAATAAGAAAGTATGCTTTCAGTCTTTAAAAAAATATCAAAAAAGCAGCTGACCGAATCAGCCGCCATGCATTCTACTGACGAAGGCACTATGTCATTCATCCTCATCCTCATCAAGATAGATGCGGATAGTCGAACCTTCCTTCAATTTCACACCTGGTTTTGGGGACTGTTGCACAATCCGGCTCCCTTTACCGGAAGCGGCGATTTTAAATCTTGAGTATTGCTCACTTAAATCCCTTAAAGTGAGGCCAACCAAATCGGGCACTTCCTCCTCAATAGGATCAAGATAGGTCTTTTCCTTTTCAACCTGGTCTTTTCTCGGTTTAATGCCTAGCGCCGGCAAGCTGTCCTTCATGATTCTTCCCACAATCGGAGCAGCTACGACACCTCCGAATTGGACGGTCCCTTTTGGATTATCGATTGCGAGGTAAACAACAATCTGGGGGTCGTCAGCTGGGGCAAACCCGATAAAGGAGACGATGAAATTATTCTCTAAATATCGGCCGTTTTGTGCCTTTTGGGCTGTCCCGGTTTTCCCGCCGACACGGTAGCCGTTAACAAATGCCCCTTTCCCTGACCCTTGGGCAACAACCGTCTCAAGTGCTTCTCTTATTTCCTTGGATGTTTCTTTAGAAATGACCTTTCTCTTTGCAGTGGGTGTCTTTTTCATGATGGTTTCGCCTGTTTCCGGGTCCTTTATTTCCTTGGCGATATAAGGAGTGTATAATGTCCCGCCATTAACCGCAGCCGATACAGCCATTACCTGCTGAATCGGAGTCACAGACACGCCTTGGCCAAAAGCGGTTGTTGCCTGCTCAACCGGACCGACCCTCTCCTCTTTAAACAGAATCCCCCTGCCCTCACCTTGGAGGTCTATCCCGGTTTTCTCCCCAAAGCCAAAATCATGAATATAATCAAATAGTTTTTCTTTGCCAAGCCTCTCCCCAAGCTCTACAAAGCCTGGGTTACATGAATTCTGTACGACTTCCAGGAAGCTTTCCGACCCATGTCCGCCCCTTTTCCAGCATCTGAGATTTGCACCGCCAACCTTGACATAACCAGCATCATAAAACCGGTCATTATGCAAATCTACTTTATCCTCCTCAAGCGCTGCCGCCAATGTGATGATCTTAAAGGTCGACCCTGGCTCATATGTACTCCAGACAGGCAGGTTTCGGTTATAAATTTCCGGTGCGACATTACGGAAATTGGTCGGATTAAAGGTCGGCCGGCTAGACATTGCCAATATTTCCCCTGTGTTTGGATTGACAGCAATACCAACAATTCCATCAGGGTTATATGTTTCCTGGGCGATGTCCATTTCTCGTTCAATAATGGTCTGGATGCGGTTGTCTACTGTAAGCTTTAAATCATACCCATTCAGCGGGGATTTATAGTCATCTGCCATATTCTCCATCCGCTTTCCCTTTGCATCCGCATAAAACTTCACATAGCCTTTATTCCCCTTTAGCTCTTCGTCATAGGCAAGCTCTAAACCCATCAGCCCCTGATTATCGATTCCTGCAAAGCCGAGGACATGAGCAAGTGCTGAGCCATGCGGGTAATAGCGAATGGAATCCTCTGCAATATATACTCCGGAAAGATCCAGATTACGGACTACCTTCGCTTTGCTATGGCTGATTTTTCTCCCTTCAGGAATCTTCACGATCGAGGTATTTGTCGTGATTAACTTATAAGCCTTCTCCGTTTTCATATTCAATACCGCTGCGAGCTGCCTGGCAGTTTCAGACGGGTCCTTCACTTGACGCGGTACGACATAAACAGTCGGTGCCGATTTATTCGTGGCATATACCACACCGTTACGATCCTTGATTTCCCCTCTTTTCGGTTCAAACGGAATATTCCGGCTCCACGAATCCTTCGCAAGATCAGTCAAGAAATTCCCCATATAAATTTGTACATATCCAAGTCGCAGATCAATCACCAAGAAAACAGCCAAGCCAATTAACAAGGCCGCAATCAATCTCTTTCGGACCGTATGATTTGATGCCCTCACTATTAATCCCTCCAATACAAGCAAGCACATTCCACTTTATGCTTGTACAAAAAGAAATAGAACTGGACAGAAAACACAGGCGGGAAGAACAGCGGTATAAGTAAAAAAGGAATCCAGAGCATGCCATGAAGCGGCCTCTGGATTCCTTCATAAAACTCTCATTCTATTAAATAACCTGAATTCATTCCGGAGACTGTTCCTCTCCGAAAATGGTTATCCGCCCTCTTCCTCTTCCTCAGATTCCTCTTTCTTGGAATTCTGATACAAGGTTTCCGGGTCATCAAATTGTATGACAATGGATTGATTCTCTTTCAGGACGGTACCGCCTTTTGGCTTTTGGCTTGAGACAAATCCAGAGCCTGAGGTATTTAAATCAACCCCCATGAGCGAGGATGCTTTCATGACATCTCTCAATGACCAGCCGGTAAAGTCCGGCATCGTAAGCTTGCCGTCAGTTAAGAGGAGAATCTTCTCACCCTCTATGACTGTTGTATCAATAGGTGATTGCGCCTTGACCTTTGTCCCGTCACCAATCACCACTGGCTTCAAACCAGCTTTCTCCACCTGCATTTTAGCCAGCTCTATATTCGTGTCCCTTACATCCGGGACCTTAACGGATGTTTTAGTGTCCGTTTCTTCTGATTCGATATTTAAATATTTCAGCGTATTTTCCATGACGCTATTAAATACCTTTGAAACAGGTGCTGAGCCTGATTCAGTCTCTTTAAGCTGAGGCTGTTGAACAGCGATATAAACAACTACTTCCGGATCCTCCTTAGGAGCCGCTCCCAAGAATGAAAAGATATAATTATTGTGGCCTGTTAAATATCCGCCCTTTTCACTCGAATAAATGGAGGCTGTTCCAGTCTTCCCAATGACGTCATACCCATCAATCTTATATGGTTTACCTGTCCCTTTTTCTGACGTAACGACCGTCTCCAAAATATTTCGGACCTCACTCGCCGTCTCACTGGAAATTGGTTTTGCCACAACAGTAGGCTTGGTCTCCTTGATGGTTTTTCCAGTTGATGAATCAGTGATTTTTTCTACCACATATGGTTTCATCATTTTTCCGTCATTGGCGACGGCTGTTGCAGCCTGGATTAATTGAATAGGGGTAACCGTCGTTCCTTGTCCATAGGCAGTGGTAACTTTTTCAGATTCCCACTTATAAGCAAACTGTCCTGTCGTTTCATGCGGAAGGTCAATTCCCGTTTTCTTTCCAAAACCGAATTCCTCCAAATATTTAAGCAATGTATCGGACCCGATCTTCTCTACCGCTAATTTTGCAAAGGCCACATTAGAAGAGCGCTGTACACCCTCTAAATACGAAATAGTACCCCAGCCTCTTTTCCCGTTATGGTCACCAATTGTGGTGGATTTGTCAATTTTGTACGTGCCGGATTTATAGGTTTCGTTCGGATTCCAAACCCCTTCCTCAATCGCGGTCGCAAGCGTAAACACCTTCATCGTTGACCCTGGTTCAAATGATTCTTCCACCGCAAGGTTCTGCCACGTTTTTTCAAGGCCTTTCCTTGTATTTAAATCATAAGTTGGCCGCTGGGACATGCCAAGTATCTTCCCCGTATCCGGGTCTGCCACGATGCCGATCATCTTCACCGGATTATATTCTTCATTGACCTGTGACATCGCATCCTCAAGGAAGATTTGAATTTTACTGTCCAACGTCAATTGGACTGTCGAGCCATCCGATGGTTCAACAACCTCTGTTTGCTTATTTGGCAAAATATTACGCCACAAGTCTCCCTCAAAGGTGATAGACCCATCTTTTTCCTGCAAATATTTATCAAGCATTTTCTCTATTCCGAGTGCTCCAGTTACGTTGCCGCTATCCTCATCTTCCTCGACAAAGCCGATGACATGGGAAGAGAATATGCCATTTGGATAAAATCTTTTCGTATCTTTTATGAAAGTGATTCCAGGAAGCTCAAGCTCTTCAATGGCCAATTTGGTCTGGTGCGACAGGTCACGCCCCGCAGAACCGAACTCTGTTTGGTAGACGTTCTGCTTTTGGAGCTTTGCAAGGATTTCACTTTCCTCCATATCGATATGTTCGGCAAGAATACTCGCCGTTTTCTCTTTTTCAACCACATGCTGCGGATTATCCTCATCCTCTGTCATCGAATCATCCAGGATGGCAATCAATTTGTAAGAAGAGGTATCGCGCGCCAAAACCTCTCCTTTTGTATCCACAATCGAACCCCGCTGTGCAGTCAGGGTTCTGCTAACCTCATATTTATCCTGTGCCTTGGCAGCCAATTCCACTCCACCGGCAACCCCTGTATACTGAATAACCAGGAATCGCACGAACACTACACAAAAAAACAGCCCAAATATTATAAATAAGAAGGCTGCCCCTTTGTTACGACTCTTTTTATTGTTCATCAATTTTCCACGACCTTAACATTTTGATCTTTCAGTGTTAGACCCAGCTCTTTAGCCTTTGCCCAGATTCGATCATATGTACTTAATTCGCTCACTTGGTCGGTTAAATCTTTATTTGCTTTCGTTTGATCCTCTATTTTTGACTCAACGGATACGATATCACGATTAAGTGAATAAATATCAGCCTGTGTAGAGATAATTTTGACAGCAAAGAAAGCGATAAACAAAGCAAAGCTTATGTACAGAACCTTCTCTCCTAATGTAATCCCATTAGGTATGATCACTTTCTTCGTTTTGACTTCGGTATGTTTCTTTTGTTCCTGCTGAAGTTTTCTCGCTAAACTGCTCATGTTTATCCCCTCCTAATATTATCTGTTCTATTTAATCTTTTCAGCCACTCTCAGTTTGGCGGATCTGGCACGATTATTGGCTTCCAATTCTTCCTCGCTCGGTACAATCGGCTTTCTTGTAATCAATTTAAGGTCAGGCTCAAATTCTTTTGGTATGACTGGCAAGCCATGCGGCATTGGCGGTAATTCGGATTTCTCCTTAAAGAAACTCTTGCAAATTCGGTCCTCGAGCGAATGGAAGGTTATCACTGAAATTCTTCCGCCTATGTTCAACAAAGGAAGGGCTTTTTCTAAAGAAACCTCAAATACTCGTAATTCATCATTGACCGCTATGCGAATTGCTTGGAATATGCGCTTGGCTGGATGCCCCCCTTTACGGCGGGCCGGAGCCGGAATTCCTTCTTTAATGAGTTCTACAAGCTCAAATGTCGTTTCAATAGGCTTTGTTTCCCTTGCCTGCTCAATTTTTCTGGCGATTTGCTTGGAGAACTTTTCTTCCCCGTATTTAAAAAACACCTTGACCAATTCTTCATATGACCATTCATTGACGACATGATAGGCACTTAATGGAGCGGATTGATCCATCCTCATATCTAGAGGGGCATCATAATTATAGCTGAATCCTCTTTCAGGTGTGTCAAACTGCGGAGAGGATACACCTAAATCATAGAGAATCCCATCAACCTTTTCTACGCCCAGTTCTTTCAGCTTTTCATCAAAATGAACAAAATTACTGTTCACTAAGGTGACCCGGTCCATATATGGCGCAAGCTTCTTCTTAGCATTTTCAAGGGCTGTGATATCTTGATCGAAAGCAATTAATCTGCCCTTTTCGGATAAGGCTTTTGCAATCAGTTCACTATGGCCTGCCCCTCCAAGGGTACAATCCAAATAGATTCCATCAGGCTTTATATTCAGTCCATCGACAGCTTCATGTAATAGTACAGTAGTATGATTAAACATCTCTTTCTTCACCTTCCTGAAAGGAAGTATGCGCATTAAATATCGAAACCAATCATGTTTTCAGCAATCTCTGAGAAAGAATCCTCTGATTCAGCGAAATACTCTTCCCAAATGGACTTGCTCCAAATTTCTATCCTGTTCGATACACCTAACACTACGCATTCTTTTTCCAATTTTCCAAAGTTTAACAGCGGACTCGGTATATTCACACGTCCTTGTTTATCAATCTCACATTCCGTAGCTCCGGAAAAGAAGAAACGAGTGAATGCCCTAGCATCCTTTTTCGTAAGCGGGAGGCCTTTCAGCTTTTCTTCCACTTCGGACCATTCATTCATGGGATATCCAAACAAACATTGATCAAGGCCGCGCGTAATGACAAACGTCTCCCCTAAAGCCTCTCGGAATTTAGAGGGGATAATTATACGTCCCTTATTATCAATAGAATGATGGTATTCACCCAAAAACATGTCCTTCACCCCACTTCTCCCCCTTAATGTACCACATCCCCCCACTTTTAACCACAATTTCACCAAAAAAACTTTAATATTCGAATAAAATATCCTTCCATTTAATTTGAAAGGGTAATTCACCCCTTCAATATGTATAATTTTCCACCACAACCAATAAGATTACACTTAGTGTTTAGTTACTCTACATCTTTCACATGCTGACGGGAAAACAAAAAGACCCTCTTGAATATAGAGAGTCTTTTGTCCTATTTATAGATAGATGACATAGTGAGAACCATCAAAGGCTAAGTTCTCCTCCAGCAGGGCGTCAACCCAAGCGGAACCATGATGATTAAAGAAATAAAACGGATTCCAAATTCGCTCCTGCAATCCGCCGACAGGTTTCAGGCTGTTTTCGACACGGTTATATTTACCTATTGTATCAGCATTCTTTCTTGCCAGCTGTTCTTCTATCTTTTTCTGCATAAACAGCAGCTGATCCACTAAAATCTGACGGTTTTTTTCGAAGAGAGGCTCTAGCCCGGCCTCAAGATGAACCATCTCTTTCTGCCATTTCCGATGGTCCTTTTCCAAGGAATTTATTATTTCGGTATAAGTGTTTGGGACATTTTCACGAAGTTCCTTCAGAAATGCATCCCTTTGGGCAGAACAGCCTTGACTAAGCACTTCCTCTATGGATAAATCTAATTCATCCAACAATCTGTTAATGGCACCTTCAACCAGTGTAAAGGATAAACGCGGCCATACCGGCGGCATCTCTTCCCCGAGCAAGCGAAAGACCGGCATAATTTCACTCCAGTAAGCAATCTCACCCGGACCTCCTATAAAACCTAGCACTGGGAATATTTTTTCCTGCAGCAATGGCCTTGTCACGACATTTGTGCTAAAGTTCTCCGGCGTCTTGGAAAGAAGACGGTCCAATTCTGCTTCCGTAAAGGTAATATTAGAACCTTTGCCAACATACTGATCCGCCCCAAGCTGCCTCTCAAGCAAAATCCGATTTTGTGTCGTCGGTTCATAATAAAACAGATTACAGCATGCCTCATCCACATCAATGATCGGCTTATAACCAGCCTCCTTAAGGATGGCTTGCTGCTTGAGAACCTCTTTGCTGATTCCGCTTCCCTCAAATGCGATTTGACGATAATAAGGGGCGGCCATCTTCCTGAACTGCGGGTCACCTGAATCGACAAGCAGAAGACCCGTATCATTAAACAAGTCATTTATTAAGAAGGCAAAGAAATCAGTGAACGTCTTTGAGCGACTAATCGCATCTTCAACCCAGTCCATCAATAAATTCGTCCGATCTGTTTCACCAAGCTCAGCAAATACAGACTCTGCCCATTCCAGCGCTAGATCACTGTCCAATTTAATATCGGACACCATCCGATTTCCGGTTGGCGGGCCA
>CAJGCH010000101.1 GCA_904501845.1 uncultured Bacillaceae bacterium
AAACGGTAAAATGGCTGGATCAATATCAAAGTTAAGACTATAGTCCACCCGTGCCATGATATGCTCCCCTTAAGGCAAACAGATTAAAAATAAAAATCTGTTTACTTCAAGGGGAGTTTTTCTATGTCAAAAGAATGCGGATGGCCTTTTTTACTTGTAAGGCTCATAGGTGATAAAGCTGGCATATGGGCAAGCATATTTACATAATATTATTATAAAGTAATTATGACCTTACTGGTCTGGGGAAGGAGGAGAAGCATCTTATTGATAATATGTATGTCTAATCGAGAAAAATCATGAAAAAAAGGAGATGCTTTTTTGAAAGGCATCTCCTAATAATTGAGAATATAGTTGAACAAATGAGAATAGAATTTGTCGGACGTTCGTTTTATTGCTCTATTACACTTCTTCAGGAGTGTTGATGCCAAGACCTGCAGCAACAAGTGTGCCGTATTCAGGGTCCGCTTTGTAGAAGTGCTGGATTTGACGCTCCACGATTTCAGGAATGGTTACACCTTTTAGGGAAGCGACAATGTTATTCACTAGGTTTGCGCGCTCTTCGCTGCTCAATAGGCGGTATAGGTCACCCGCTTGAGTGTAGAAGTCGTCGTTGTCATAAGGAGTGCTTGCAGCATAGCCTTCGACTTCAAACGTAGCTTGTTGGTCTTGCTTGGACTCGTTTGGTCCTCCGAAACTGTTTGGCTCATAATATACAGAACCGCCGCCATTTGAAGTTGGGTTCATTTGGCCGTCGCGCTGATGGTTGTTTACTTCAACAACAGGACGGTTGATTGGAAGGTGGTTATGGTTTGCGCCAACACGGTAACGGTGTGCATCCGCATATGCGAATAGACGACCTTGCAATAATTTATCTGGTGACACATCTACGCCAGGCACTAGGTTGCCAGGGGAGAATGTAGCTTGTTCAACTTCTGCGAAGTAGTTTTCAGGGTTTTTGTTAAGAACCATGCGGCCTACTTCAATTAGCGGATAGTCTTTTTGAGACCAAACTTTTGTTACATCGAATGGATCGAAGCGGTATGTGTTCGCATCTTCCAATGGCATGATTTGGACACATAGCTTCCAAGATGGGTAATCCCCAGCTTCGATTGCATTGTGAAGATCTTCGATATGGTAATCAGGGTTTGTACCAGCAAGTTCAGCTGCCAATTCAGAAGAAAGGTTCTTGACGCCTTGCTCAGTTTTCCAGTGGTATTTAATCCATACGCTCTTGCCTTCAGCGTTTGTCCATTTGAATGTATGGCTTCCGAATCCATGCATATGGCGCCATGTTGCAGGAATGCCGCGGTCAGACATAAGGATGGTGATTTGGTGCAAGGATTCAGGAGATAAGGACCAGAAATCCCATACTGCATTAGGGTTTTTTAAGTGTGTTTTTGGATCACGCTTCTGCGTATGTATGAAATCCGGGAATTTGATGGCATCACGGATGAAGAATACGGGCGTGTTGTTACCTACGATATCGTAGTTTCCTTCTTCAGTGTACAATTTAACGGCAAATCCGCGCGGGTCACGCAATGTATCAGCAGAACCTAATTCTCCGGCTACTGTAGAGAAACGGATGAATAAAGGTGTTTTCTTGCCGACTTCAGATAGGAAGGCCGCTTTTGTATATTGTGTTACATCATTTGTTACTTCGAAATAACCGTGAGCGCCGCCGCCTTTAGCGTGAACAACACGTTCAGGTACTCTTTCACGGTTAAAGTGAGCTAATTTTTCTAATAGATGGACATCTTGAATGAGAGTTGGGCCGCGTCTGCCTGCTGTAATGGAGTTTTGGTTATCTCCAACAGGGGCACCCCAGCTAGTTGTTAGTTTTTTGGTCATTTCCATATCACCTCTTTGTTAATATAAACCTATTATAATGATAATTATTAGGTTTATCAATTAAAAACTTCTATTTAATTAAAATAATTATAAACTAGGAAATAATTGGGGAGTGGGGATGGTGGACTTAACCTATCTTAGATGTCTGCCAATCTAACAAAATTGGAAGGTGAAAATGCCTGATTTACTTGTATTCTAGTAAAGGAAGGAAACTTTGCTGCAACAACAGTTTCAAAAGGAGAGCAAGAACATGTTAGAAAGGGAAAGAAAGCTATTAACCATCATTTCAAGACAAACATCTGTAGAAGGCGGATGGGTTACAGAGCGTACTTGTCCAACTGCCGAAAAGCAGATCATCGCTGAAATACATGGTCTTAAGGAGGATGAGGCAATCAATATCCTGAAGCGGTTCGGCGCATTGATTGAAGCATCTGTCCCAAAAGGTACATATCAAATCCTCGGTTATTTGATTTATTTCTCCTTGCATGGATGAATAAATCGGACCGTTATCTTATAGTATGAATATTCTCCTTAATTATATCATTCAGATTAGATTGTTTCCAATTACGTGTGATTAAGATATGATTAAAATTAAACGCATAAAACATATTGGATAGGTGTGATTAAGGATGGAAAAAGTTCGGACAGTTCCAAGGCCATTAGTTCGCTTGAATCAATGGTTTATATTTTTGAGTGTCGTATTGACATGGGTGACAGGTTTCCATTGGATATTAGCCATTCCTCTTATTGCGGGCTTGCTGGGTCTCGCATGTAACTTCAACCCGGTCATGAGGGCGGGGAAATTATTTCTGCGCAAGAATCCATCGGAGTATATCCCGGAGGAGTGGGATCAGCAGCAATTCAATCAAACGATTGCCGTCATCTGCTTAGGAGGCGGATTGATCAGCTTTTATGCTGGCTGGACAATCGCCGCATACGCATTTACCATCATGGTTGCAGCAGCATCCTTTATCGCGATTCTCGGATTTTGTATTGGATGCTTTATTCGTTTTCAATGGAAGCAATATAGGTATAAGCGCTCCATCAGAAAAGCCTGACAAATAGGCTTCTATATGATTGGCAATAGGGATTGAGAGTAGATTTATTCTCAATCCCTTTTTGATATTCACTTTATGGAGAAATCTTACCTGTTTTTAGGACCGCTATCTTCTGTCTGCCTTTTTTATATCAGCAGATTGTCCATTTTGAAGCAAAAAGAACTCCAAAGGCACATATACTGTGATGACTTGTTCCTTTTTAATTAACGAGGGCACCATTCCTGTTAAACCTCATAAACTGTACCATGCATTCGTAATTGAACAAATATTTGAGGACGCACACTGGACGTATATCACGCATAGGATGAAATGAAAATGTTTGAGGAGGGTAACCTTGTATGTCACAGTATAGAGATATCATTGCAAAGGCAGTAGTGGCAAAGGGACGAAAGTTTACCAAGGCTAATCATACGGTTTGTCCTGCGAATGGCCCAACCAGCATTCTGGGCTGCTGGATCATTAATCATACGTATGAAGCTAAGAAGACTGGCAAGAAAGTAGAAATTGCAGGGTACTACGATGTGAACATCTGGTATTCATATAGCAAAAATACGAAAACAGAAGTGAAAACAGAGAAGGTTCCTTATAAAGATGTGATTAAACTGAAGTATAGGGACCAAAAGGTATATGATGACAATGAAGTCATCGCGAAGGTTGTGCAGCAGCCGAATTGCATCGAATGCCTGATTTCCCCATGCGGCGAAAAAATATCCGTTCATGTTGAGCGCGAATTCCTGGTTGAAATTATCGGAGAAACAAAATTATCCGTGATGATCATGGAGAACGTCTCAAAAGACGAAGAGAGCTGGGAATTTGAAGTGGATGATGAAGAATTGGAAGAAATTAAGCCTGATTTTCTCCATGATGACGAATCCTCTGAGCACGATCATGAAGAGCACGGCGGCAAGCACCCTCGAAGAAGACCAGTAAAAGATAATAAGGACTGAGCCACTAGAGAGGGAACTCTCTAGTTTTTTTGTGTTCCTTCATTAATATAGAAGAAAGCATTGGCGTATAACTTTTTAGGAGAGGTGCTTGTGTGCTATGATATAATACTTTTATTGTGAGTGCTCTCTGAACTCGGGGTTAAATGACCCGGGACAGAAATTAGATAAAGATAGAAAAGAAAGGTTTTGGGAATATGGAAGTGGCTGCATATACGCCTATGATACAGCAATATTTACGGATAAAGGCCGATTACCAGGATGCATTTTTGTTCTTCCGTCTTGGTGATTTTTATGAAATGTTTTTTGAGGATGCCATGACAGCCTCTAAGGAACTTGAGATAACCCTCACCGCCAAAAATGGGGGCGGGGACCAAAAAATACCGATGTGCGGCGTACCGTACCATTCCGCTCAGGGCTATATCGAAACCCTTGTCGACCGCGGCTATAAGGTCGCCATTTGTGAGCAAACCGAAGACCCGAAGGCAGCGAAGGGCGTCGTGAAACGTGAGGTTGTGCAGCTGATTACTCCAGGGACGATGATGGAGGGTAAAGGACTGAACGATAAAGAAAATAATTATCTGGCCTCTATCTCTGAGATTCCCGGCGGAGGATTCGGTGTCGGGTATATTGACCTGACAACAGGTGAGAACCGGGTCACGCATTTCCATGACTTCAAGGAAGTCCTAAATGAGGTTTCTGTCGTTGGGTCGCGCGAGGTGGTGGTCGCGCCTGATTTAGGGTTAGACAAGGAAACACAGCTAAAGGAACGCGGTATTTCTACCATCTCCTATGAAGCGGATCATGCCGTGAAGGAGCCGTTCGGGGCATTGCTTGAGGATGTTAAGCAGGATGGGTTGCCGGAAACGCTTGCCCGTCTCTTCAATTATATCGAACGAACGCAAAAGCGAAGCCTCGACCATATCCAGGCGGCACAGCATTACCGCACGGAGCAATACTTGAAGATTGACTACTTCTCTAAGCGGAATCTGGAATTGACAGAAACGATCCGTTCAAAAGGGAAAAAAGGCTCTCTTCTTTGGCTTCTGGATGAAACCAAGACCGCAATGGGCGGAAGAAGGCTGAAGCAATGGATTGAGCGTCCGCTCATTAGTGAAACGGAAATTGAGGCGCGCCTATCGATGGTAGAGACCTTCATGGACCGCTTTTTCGAGCGCGAGGAGCTGCGTGAGCTTCTCCATGAGGTCTATGACTTGGAACGACTAACAGGGCGAGTATCCTACGGGAATGTAAACGCGCGTGATTTGCTGCAGCTGAAGCGCTCCCTCCAGCAGGTTCCGGCAATCATTGAGGTAATGGGAAGGCTCCCGAATGAGGCGGCTCAAGCCATTGCAGCGAGAATGGACCCATGTGAGGAAGTAACCGACATCCTTGAGCGCGCGCTCCATGATAATCCGCCCATCTCCATTAAAGAAGGCGGCATTATCCGTGAAGGCTATAACGAAGATCTTGACCGCTATCGTGACGCATCGAAGAACGGGAAGACCTGGATTGCCCAGCTCGAACAGCGCGAGCGCGAACGGACAGGCATTCGCTCCTTAAAGATCGGATATAACCGGGTGTTTGGCTACTATATCGAAATCACGAAAGCGAATCTCCATCTGCTCAATGATGACCGCTATGATCGCAAGCAAACATTAGCCAATGCAGAGCGGTATATCACACCTGAGCTGAAGGAGAAGGAAACGATTATTCTAGAGGCGGAAGAGAAGAGCACAGGCTTAGAGTATGATCTTTTCGTTGAGCTTCGTGACCATATTAAGGAATATATTCCGCGCTTGCAGCTGCTGGCGCAGGAGATCTCAGAGCTTGATTGCCTGCAATGCTTCTCGACCATCAGTGAACGCCAGCACTATGTGCGGCCGACGTTCTCGCATGACAAGACGATGATTATCGAGAATGGGCGCCATCCAGTAGTTGAGAAGGTGCTCCGCACGCAGGAATATGTGCCGAATGATTGCAAGATGAATCAAAATAATGAAATTCTCCTCATTACCGGTCCAAATATGGCTGGTAAGAGTACGTATATGCGTCAGATTGCCTTAACATCCATCATGGCGCAAATCGGCTGCTTCGTCCCGGCGGATAAAGCCGTGCTTCCGATTTTTGACCAAGTATTCACGCGTATCGGGGCAGCGGATGATTTGATTTCCGGACAGAGTACTTTTATGGTAGAGATGCTGGAAGCAAACCATGCGATTACGAATGCGACAGAGCGAAGCCTGCTTTTATTTGACGAGATCGGGCGCGGGACATCCACGTATGACGGGATGGCGCTCGCACAGTCAATCATTGAATATATTCATAACGATATCGGGGCAGCTACCCTGTTTTCGACGCATTACCATGAAATGACCGTGCTTGCCGATAAGCTGAGCAAGCTGAAGAATGTTCATGTCCGAGCGGTAGAGCAAAACGGAAAGGTCATCTTCCTTCACAAGGTTGTCGATGGACCGGCAGACCGAAGCTATGGGATCCATGTCGCGGAACTGGCAGAAATGCCGCGTGCCGTCATTAAGCGCGCGAAGGAAATTTTGACCGTGCTTGAGGATGGAAAGAAGAAAATGCCTGAAGTAAAAGTGGCAGAGACACCGAGAGAGGATGCGGCTGAACAAGCCCAGCTGTCCTTCTTTGGGGAGCCGCAGGAAAAAGAAACGAAGAAGGCTTTAAAAGGAAAAGAACTGAAGGCCATTGAGGAGCTGAAATCATTATCCCTTTTGGAAATGACGCCGCTTGAGGCGATGAATGCCCTCTATGCCCTGCAGAAGAAACTGAAATAAATGAACGGAAAGGAGCAGGCCACATGGGAAAGATAGTGCTGTTAGATGATGTATTATCGAATAAGATTGCTGCCGGGGAAGTGGTAGAACGACCAGCCTCGGTCGTGAAGGAATTAGTCGAAAACTCGATTGATGCTAACAGTACGGTCATCGAGATTTATGTGGAAGAGGCCGGCTTGCAATCAATCCGCATCATCGATAATGGCGATGGGATGGAAGAAGACGATGCGGTCAATGCCTTCCATCGCCACGCCACAAGCAAAATCAAGGATGAGAACGACCTGTTCAGGATCAGGACATTAGGATTCAGGGGAGAAGCATTGCCATCCATTGCTTCTGTCTCCAAGTTCGAGCTGAAAACCTCAACAGGTGAGGGGCCTGGCACAAGGGTGTATTTAGAGGGCGGAAAGCTGATTACGAAGGAATCATATTCAAGCCGAAAGGGAACGGATATGACCGTAAGCGAGCTGTTCTTCAATACCCCGGCCCGCCTGAAATACGTCAAGAGCGTCCATACCGAGCTTGGGAATATCACGGATGTAGTGAACAGGCTCTCCCTGTCACACCCGGACATTTCCTTCAAGCTCGTCCATAATGACCGCGTCTTGCTGCAAACGTCCGGCAACAAGAATCCGCTCCAGGTGCTGGCAGGCATTTATGGCATGCAAACGGCCCAGAAGATGCTGCCTTTTGAGGCATCTTCGCTCGATTTTTCGATCAAGGGCTATGCCGGCTCACCTGAGATGACGCGCGCATCACGGAATTATATGACGATTCTCGTGAACGGGCGCTTTATCAAAAATTACGTGATTGCCAAAGCCATCATGGAAGGCTATCATACATTATTGCCGATTGGCCGCTACCCGATCGTCCTCTTGAACATAGAGATGGACCCGCTCCTTGTCGATGTCAATGTCCATCCATCGAAAATGGAGGTCCGCTTCAGTAAGGAGCAGGAGTTGATGGAGCTCATCAAGGAAGCGATCAAGCAAACCTTTAAGAAGGAAACGCTCATCCCGAGCGGGGCGCCTGTCAAACGGGAGGAGAAACCGAAGTCCGAGCAAACGCAATTTACCTTCATGGAAAGGACTTTGCCGGAACAAAAGCCTGTGGTCCCGACTCCGCCGCCGATTCCATCAGGAGCCGATGGCTTCTCCGTGATCTATGAGCCTCCTGAGACGGATTCGAAGCCGGCTGAACGTCAAGAACCAGCCCGAGAAATGCCGATCTGGAAGGATGAGGAGCCTGAAAGAGACGTGGCTATATCTGAGGAATCCACATCTGTCAATCATGAAGAAGAACCGCTAGAGTCGGCGCCTCCAAAAGCGGAGCGGGAAAGCCGGATTCCGCCGCTTTACCCGATTGGCCAGCTGCATGGAACCTATATCCTTGCCCAAAATGACCAAGGATTGTACATGATTGACCAGCATGCCGCCCAGGAGCGGATCAAATATGAATTCTTTAAGGAAAAGGTCGGAGAGGTGAATAAGGAGCTGCAGGATATGCTCGTTCCGCTCACGCTCGAATATTCGACCGATGAGTTCATCAAACTGGAAGAGAATAAGAGTGAGCTTGAGGCGGTCGGCGTGTTCCTGGAGCCGTTCGGCCAAAACAGCTATATTGTCCGTTCCCACCCGACCTGGTTCCCAGCCGGCATGGAGGAGCAAATCATCGATGAAATGATTCATCAGGTTCTGACGCTCAAAAAAGTCGACATTAAGAAGCTGCGCGAAGAGGCGGCCATCATGATGAGCTGTAAAGGCTCCATCAAGGCCAATCGCCATCTCCGCAATGATGAAATCACAGCCTTGCTTGATGAACTAAGGCACACAAACGACCCATTCACATGTCCGCACGGACGCCCAATCATTATCCATTACTCCATCTATGAATTGGAGAAGATGTTTAAGCGGGTTATGTAAAGCTATTAACCAATAGGAAGGCAGTGGAATGTTTCAATGAAAGTTGAACATTCCGCTGCCTTTATGTTTTTCCTGGCTGTGTTCGAGAGTAGAATCGGTGTAGTTAACTCTTCCCCTATGGGACGAAGAGATAGGAATATTCCGATATTTTAATAATTTTGAAACTTGCAGCTTCCTTGCTGCGTATTTTAAGAATAGCGGTAAATAACAATGGGAGAGTTTTATAATGGAGCTGCTTATAAAAGGGGTATACAGAGGAGCTATTCCTTTAGGTATCATGCTGATTAACTCTTTGTCATCTAAGTTACAAGGATTAACTGATGATGCATATGCGTACTTTATATATGGTCTAATTATCTTTTTCCTTGGATTGGCAAGTGTCATCTATCAAATTAACCAATGGAGTTTCCTCAAGCAAATTATTGTTCATTATCTGGTGATGCTCATGACCGTTTTTCCTACTCTGCTTCTTAGCGGTTTTTATCCGTTAGATTCATTGAAAGACCTACTAAATGTGTACCTCCAGTTCAATAAAGTCGGAATCATCTTATTTTTGACCACATACCTTATTTCATATTTTATTTCACGCAATAATATGAAGAATAATGGCACGGCTATTTGATTCATACATACATTATCAGAGGCATTATATGCCCTTTTAGGAAGGATAGTTTTATCTGTTAATGGCTTTGGCTGATGGTAAAAAAATAATAGTGAAGAAGGTGTCCTGTTGATTAAAACGGTTTTTGTGGGCCTGCTATCGTTTACCTTTGTCAGTATAATACTTTTATTGATTGGCTATTTGTTCGATATTGAAATGTTGATGTTTAGTTTTTATAAAGAAACTGCAACAGGCTTTGAAGTTGGAGGGTCAATAATTCCTTTTATTATCGGGATCGTATGCAGCTATTTTATCGGTCATTACTATCAAAATAGAAAACGTAGTTATTGATCTTTTCGTATGATGCTGAATGGGCCGGCTTATGAATCTAAAGAAACGGTACAACGCGTATAATAGATTGGGAACAAGGAGGGTGAAAAGGGTGATTGAATATGGCTTAATAAGTATCGCAGCTTCACTTGTCTTTGCGTACATATTGCATTTACTTCAGAAGAAACGGAAATCAG
>CAJGCH010000102.1 GCA_904501845.1 uncultured Bacillaceae bacterium
AGGAAGCTGACTTCCTCGTTCATGGCCTTTATTGATGCTGGCAATTCTTATACCACCTGGAATGGGTCCGTATCAATGGCAGATGAGCTCCACTCTACCTCAAACCCAGCCTCAGCACAGAGGTCGGCCATCCTGGAAGCAACGCCTTTCTTCATGATTTTCTCCACATTGTGTCCAGGGTCTATGATATTCATTCCTTCTTGCTTGAAGTCAACCGCAGTATGATAATAAATATCCCCTGTCACAAAAACGTCCGCTCCTTTGAATTGAGCTGTGCGCACGAATTTATCCCCGGTTCCGCCTAATACAGCAACCTTCTTAATTGGAGCTGTTAAATCGCCCGTTACACGCACAGTGTCTACATCAAACGCCTTTTTTACCGTTTCAGCAAACTCGCGCAGTGTAATCACCTCCGGCAGCACACCTACCCGCCCTAAACCAAGCTCCTTAGTACCTTGGTTTTCGAGTGTGTATAAATCATAGGCCACCTCTTCATACGGATGTGCATTCAGCATTGCCCGTACAACTTTATTGGCCAGAAGCTCAGGTACAACAACCTCAACCTTCACTTCCCGCACTGCCTCAAGCCTGCCTTCGGAGCCAATATGCGGGTTAGCTTGCTCATCAGGCTTGAATCGTCCAACCCCTTCAGCCGAAAAGCTGCAATGGCTGTAATGGCCCAAATTGCCGGCACCAGCACGCGCAAGCGCCTCTCGTACCTTTTCCTCGGCTTCAGCCGGAACATAAACAGCGAGCTTCTTCAAGCGCTCCCGATAAGTCGGAGAAAGAATCGTCAATTCTTGAAGTCCGAGAGCCTCTGCCAGCATATCATTCACTCCGCCTTCAGCCACATCTAGATTGGTATGGGCAGCATACAAGGTAATATCATGCTTAATCAGCTTCTCAATCACTCTCCCGTGAGGATGGCTGAAATCAATCTTTTTCAATGGCCGGAAAATAAATGGATGATGGGCTAAAATCATATCAGCCCCGCCGGCTATAGCCTCATCGACAACCTCTTCTGTCACATCAAGCGCGACATGGACCTTGCTGATTCTCTTGGATAATGTCCCGACCTGAAGGCCGATAGGATCCCCCTCCTCTGCCAGATACTTTGGCGAGAAGCTCTCGAATAATTGAATGACCTCATGGCCGTTAGGAATTTTCATTTTTGAAGCGCCTCCTCCACAATTTCAATCAAGCGGGTAAGCTCTTCTTTCTTTTCTAATGAACGCTCATTACCGCTTTCTTCAACTTGCTGGACAATCCTCCGCCAGTGAATCAGTTCTTGTTTCCATTTTTTCTTAAACACTTCATTTTGCTCTTTCAGTAAAAAAGGCCCCATCAAAATAGCTGCTTCGTCATTTAAACCGGCATATGGATTACCTGGCTCTCCTTTTTGAGCAACCAAAATCTCGTATATCTTGCCATCCTCCTCAAGGATTTCTTCGGCCGTCAATTCCCAGCCCTCCTCCAAGAGCCATGCTCGAATGAACTGTGCGCCGATGTTGGGCTGTAAAATAAGACGTTCCTTTCCAGACAGCTTCTCCTTGCCCTCATTTAGAATACGGGTAATCAAGGAACCGCCCATACCGCAAATCGTGATGGCATTCGCCTCTCCTGCGGTCAATAATACCTCTAGCCCATTCCCCTTGCGGACGGCTATATGCTCCTCTAAACCTGTTTCCTTTACCTGCGCGACCGCTGATTGATAAGGCCCTTCTACTACCTCACCAGCAATCGCTTTGGAAGCTATGCCTTCCTTAACGGCATAGCAGGGCAAATAAGCATGGTCAGAACCGATATCCGCCAAAATTGCCCCGCTTGGAATATACGTTGATACTCGTTCTAGTCTTTTCGATAATTTATCTACATTCATCTTTTATGCTCCACTCTATGTATATCATTGATTTCTTTAGTATAAGAAAACTCCAGAGTGAATGCAAAGGTCTTTCCTTCCTGCCCTCATTTCAGTTAAACGGAAAATTCTGGTTTAATAATAGTAGACAGGTGAAAACTAAGGGAAGAATCACGATTATTCTCAAAGAAGGTGATATAGATGAAAAATTGGCGGATACCTGCTTTCCTGCTGACTACAGGCATCCTGTTTTCTGTCCTCCTCCTTATCGGTTTCCTGCAAGCGGCTTCAGCTGTTTTGAAGCCAAATGAATTAAATAGTGCCCCTTACGAGAAGGAAGAAAATAAGACAAAACCGGAGGAAGACCGGAAATTGTCAATCGTCGCCCTTGGTGATTCACTGACGCGAGGGATTGGCGATGATTCCGGCCAAGGATATGTGAAAAGATTGACCCGCACATTGACTGAGGAATATGGCCAAGACATCTCCCTTGCGAATTTGTCGATAAGCGGTGCGAAGACAGCTGACCTCGCCGACCTTCTTCAAACATCCGGTGCCAGGCATGCCGTCTCAAAAGCTGATATTTTCCTCATGACCATCGGCGGCAACGATCTATTTCCTGGTGTCGATGGGCTCACATCTGAGAACCTGGCTGAATACGCACCAGATACACCTGCCTTTGAGGCAAATAGCCGATTAATTCTGGACAGACTGCGGGAACAAAATGCTGATGCACCAATCTATTGGATCAGCCTCTATAATCCTTTTGAAGACCTGACCATCCTCGGCGATACCTCTCAATTCGTCATTGATTGGAATTATCAGCAGCAGAGACTCGCTTCCGAATATGAGAATCTGGTCATTATCCCGGTATTTGATCTATTTCAGGGACAGGCAAAAGAATTCCTTTATACGGACCATTTTCACCCGAATGCCAAGGGCTATGAGGCTATAGCTGAAAGGCTGACGCAAGCGATTGTGAGTCAGCAGCAATTGAGGGAGGAGTAAAAGCATGGAACCTGTTTTGAAGGTGGAACATCTGACAAAGACCGTGAAAGGGAAAAGATTAGTCGATGATGTAAGCTTCTCAGTCCAGCCTGGTGAGATTTTTGGATTTCTTGGACCGAACGGAGCCGGCAAAACAACGACGATTCGGATGCTCGTCGGCCTCATTAAACCAAGCGGCGGAACGATTATCCTAGGCGGACATAATGTGCAGACATCCTTTAAGAAAGCTATGCGTCAAGTGGGCTCAATTGTCGAGAATCCTGAATTGTATGGATATTTAACCGGCTGGGAGAATCTTAGGCAATTCTCGCGGATGCTCGGAGGAATCACAGAGGAACGTATTGAAGAAACCGTCAAACAAGTCAAATTGGATAAGCGCATACACGAGAAGGTCAAAACCTACTCACTCGGAATGAAGCAAAGACTGGGAATCGCCCAAGCGCTCCTTGGCGACCCTAAGCTATTAATTCTTGATGAGCCAACAAATGGACTTGACCCATCCGGCATAAGGGAGCTTCGTACTTTCGTCAGGAACCTCGTTGAGGAGAAACAAATCAGCGTTTTCATCTCCAGCCATCTATTAAGTGAGATTCAACTCATGTGTGACCGTGTGGCCATCATTAATAAAGGACATATGGTTACCGTGGCAGAAGTAAGCGAGCTGATCGGACCATCGAGCGACCGTATAGAATGGAGAGCAACTCCGCTAAATGAAGCTTACGCACTTTTGGAGCGAATGGAAGAGGTCCATGGGGCGTCCATTAAAAAGGATCGCATACTTTGCACGATCGCCCCCTCCAATGTAAGCCGGTGCATCCGCATGCTGATAGAAAACGGCATAGAAATCCATTCCGTGCATGAGAAACCGCTCACACTTGAGGAATTATTCATGGATTTGACGAAGGAGGAACAAGCATGATTGAATTCTCCAAGCTTACCCTCAATGAAATGGAGAAGCTTTATAAGAAAAAGCGGCTCGCTGCCATCATTCTTATCTTGCTCGTCTTGATACCCATCTTCATCTATGCGCAAAAAGCGCAAATGCAACAGCGCGAGGAACGGCTCGGCACGAGTGATTGGCGGGTCGTCCTCCAGCAAAGCATCATTGACAGCCAAAACAGACTCCAAAGCAGCGGAATTCCTGAGGAGTGGAGAAATCAGCTCACCATCATGATTGATCAGCAGCAATATTACCTTGATCACGACATCAACCCTAATTCACCCGGAGCACCGACTTTTGTACGTGAATTCTTGAATGAGGGCATTGCCATGTTCATTCCCCTTCTCGTCATGATTATTGCAATCGATCTCGTGAGCGGCGAGCGGAGTGAGGGCACCATCAAGATTCTGCTCACACGTCCTATTAAGAGATGGAAGATTCTCTTAAGCAAGTATGTAACCCTCTTGCTTTCGGTTTCCCTGATTATTCTCTTAGTCCTTACCCTCTCTTACTTGCTGGCTGGCCTATTCTTTCATTTTGACGGGCTAAAGATTCCCGTTGCTACCGGTTTTACGATTGAGAATGGCGCGTTGGTAACTGATTCCATCAAGCTGGTGCCTCAATGGCAGTATATTCTTATGTCCGCCGGACTTGCCTGGTTTATCGGTGTTGTAACTGGAACAATCAGCTTCATGGTTTCCGTGCTTGTCCGAAATACGTCAATCGGGATGGGTATCATGTTTGCCGCGTTAATTACCGGAGCCATCCTGAAAGGGTTTGCGAGCGCATGGGCAGGTGCCAAGTATATCTTTAGTGTTAACCTCGATTTAACTGATTACTTATCAGGGAACTTACCTATGGTGGAGGGCTTGACACTTGATTTCTCCATCTTGATTCTTGCCGCTTGGGGAATTGCAGCCTTATTTATCTCATTCCTCGTCTTTACCCGACAGGATATGTTCAGCTAAACGCCAAAAGGAAGAGGCATCACTAGAGATGCCTCTTCCTTTTCTTTTCGGCTCATAGGCCTCTATGCTGCAGGCCAGTCCTATTCCAGACCTGCGATAAATTCAACCATTTCATCAACCTTGTCCTCTGGCACGAGTCCACCAGGCATGATGCCCTTACCATTGACAATACGATCCTTAATCAATTCCTTGTCCTCAAGCCCGACTAACGCAGGACCGGCACCGCCTTCATAATTGCCCCCATGGCAGCTCAGACATTGATTCTTATAAATATCCTCAGGCTTATCATTGTTTGCTGTTTCTTCTGTTTTTTCATTGCCCTCTTTTTCCTTTGCCATCTTATCTGCATCCCCGACGCCTTTGATAGACAGGAAAAAGACGAGTGTTAGTCCAAGAACCATAATGACGATATATGGCATGACCGCATTGTTTTTCATATTCGCTCCCCTCCCCTTTGCAGCTGCATATGACAATAGTTTACAATACCACTCCCTATTTTACTTTAAAAACCAATTTTGGAAAAGTTATAATGTAAAAATTATAAAAAATTTTACTCGCCGCACTCAGAAACCCTTCTTGTAAGTTCCTCTCTATTCGACAACGGTCCTCTCAGGCCATCCAGATGCTCATCAAGGTATTTTAAAACGTCCTAGATAGTTATTCCTCCTGATGCAAGCAAACGCCAAAGTAAACGCTTTCTGTGCTTCACAGAAAAAACCCGCCGAAAAAATTCAAGCGGGCTTCCATCACATTGACAATATATGTTATATTCTATTCTAAGAAATCCTTTAGACGTTTGCTGCGGCTTGGGTGGCGCAATTTGCGCAAGGCCTTCGCCTCAATTTGTCTAATACGCTCACGCGTAACACCAAACACCTTGCCGACCTCTTCCAGGGTTCTTGTTCTGCCATCATCAAGGCCAAAGCGTAAGCGAAGCACATTTTCTTCACGATCCGTGAGAGTATCAAGTACGTCTTCGAGCTGTTCTTTTAAGAGCTCATAGGCTGCATGATCAGATGGAGAGGTCGCATCCTGGTCTTCAATGAAGTCGCCAAGATGTGAATCATCTTCTTCCCCAATCGGTGTTTCAAGGGAGACAGGCTCTTGAGCAATCTTTAAGATTTCGCGCACTTTCTCAGGCGTCAAGTCCATTTCTTCAGCAATCTCTTCAGGAGACGGCTCACGGCCTAAATCTTGCAATAATTGACGCTGAACACGAATCAGCTTGTTGATGGTCTCAACCATATGAACAGGGATACGAATCGTTCTAGCCTGGTCCGCAATGGCGCGTGTAATCGCCTGACGGATCCACCATGTAGCATACGTACTGAATTTAAATCCTTTACGATAGTCGAATTTTTCGACCGCTTTAATGAGACCCATATTTCCTTCTTGAATCAAATCAAGGAATAGCATTCCGCGTCCGACATAACGTTTGGCGATACTGACAACGAGACGGAGGTTCGCTTCTGCCAGGCGTCGCTTAGCTTCCTCATCACCTTCTTCTATACGTTCAGCAAGAAGGATTTCTTCCTCAGCGGAAAGGAGGTCTACACGCCCGATTTCTTTGAGATACATACGCACCGGATCATTGATTTTGACACCAGGAGGCACACTTAAGTCATTAAGGTCGAACTCTTCTTCCTTCTCAAGCTCCTGTGTACCAGGGTTTTCATCGTCTCCATCTGCTTCGCTCACTATATCAACACCTTGCTCACCAAGGTATTCATAGAATTCATCCATTTGTTCAGAATCAAGCACGAAACTGGAGAGACGCTCTGCTATATCTTCATATGTTAGCCGGCCTCTTTTCTTACCAAGCTCCGTAACGTATTCTTTCGCCTGGTCCAATGTCATATCTGTGATGTCTACTGCTTTTTCTTTGGAACGTGCTGACTTTTCAGCCATTTGTTCCCCTCCTTCTCAATCCACTTCTTTTAACTTCTGTCATAAAGAATTTCTTAGCGATATCAACTCTTTACCTAATTCAGCAGCCCGGATAAAATCCAGTCTCTTTTCAGCCTCTAGTTGCTCCGCTTTTTTTTCTTTAATAACCATTAACTGTTTATATTTAATAATTTGGTTAACGTAATCGAGTAATTCCTGCTCGCTCGGCTCATGGTGGAAATCCATCATTTCAATCTCAGTGACAATCTTCCTCAAATTCGCATCTGGGAGGAAGTGAAGGAAAAGACTTGCATCCGCCTCATGACCTTCCTCATAGAAAGCAAATAAATACGTTATGACTGCCTGATGATCATCATGATTCATTTCCATTCCGTCCAGCATTTTTTGTATGCGATAGGCCATTTCCCGGTCATGGAGCATTAGAGCCAGCAATGTCTCCTCCGCTTTCAAATGGGCCGGTTTCATTCCCTTTCTTCTAGGGACGGGCATCGCTTGAAAAGAGGCAGCCTGTGCTTGTTTAGATGCCTTCTTCTTATGTTTACCCACTTTGCTCTGCTGGTTAAGCAAGGATTCGAGTGAAAGTGTGAATTCAGCGGCAATTTGCCTTAAGTAGAACTCTCTTTCCACTTCACTGTCTACCTTTGCTGTTTCTTGAAGGACACTTTCAATATAATCCATCTTATCGCCTTCATTTGCAAAGTTTTTGCCTCTCTTATGATAAATCATTTTGAAAGAGATATACGTATGGGCTGCCCCTATTATATCGTTTTGGAATTTTTCCTCGCCAAATTCCTTGATATAGTCATCGGGATCGTACCCATTTGGCATAAGAGCAATCTTAACATTCAGGCCATGGTCACGGATCATATCAGCCGTCTTATTCGCCGCTTCAATTCCCGGGGCATCGGAATCATAGCAGATGATAATGGTATCGGTACTCCGTTTTAACAGCTGGATATGCTGTTCAGTCAGAGCCGTCCCCATCGTGGCAATTCCATTATGCACAAATGCCCTATCGGCAGAAATGCAATCCGCAAACCCCTCAAACAAGACCGCTGCCCCTTTTTTGCGGATAAAGGGGCGTGCCAGATGGTAGTTATAGACAACCTTGCTTTTATTGAAAAGAGGCGTTTCGGGACTATTTAAATATTTCGGCTCATCGCCCGGGGCAAGCGCACGCCCGGAGAACGCGATGGTTTTCCCTTGCCTGTCAAAGATCGGAAACATAATGCGATTCCTGAACCGGTCGAAGTAATTCTCGCCGTTTTCTCTTCTGACAAGCAATCCGGCATTCTCCATGCGTTCGATGGAGAAATCCCTTTTCTTTAGGAAATTATGCACATAATCCCACGAATCCAATGAATAGCCCAATTGGAACTTTTCAATTGATTCCATGGTGAAACCTCTTTGAAGTAAATATTCAAGCGCATCCTGACCTTGCTTTGTGTTTACAAGCAAATGGTGGTAAAATTTTCTTAATAGGTCATGGGCTTCATACATATCATCGAGTGCATGCTTTTGCTTTTGTCCGTCAGAAGCCTCATTCACGTTAATCTCTAAAGGTATGTTAACCCTTTCCGCCAGGCTTCTTGCAGCTTCGCCGAAGGAATATCCTTCTACATCCATTAAAAAGGTAAAAACATTCCCGCCCGCTCCGCAGCCAAAGCAATGGAATATTTGCTTATCCGGCGCAACAGAGAAGGAAGGACTGTTTTCATTGTGAAAGGGGCATAGGCCAAAATAGTTCCGGCCCTGCTTTTTCAGCTGGACATATTCGCCTACCACATCGACAATGTCATTCTTAGTTCGAATCTCATTAACGGTATCTTCGGGAATTAACTGATTTCTCAATTGTTTAACACCTGTTTCATTATAGGTCTGAATAATTTAATTCTATATCAGTTTGCTAAAATCCTTCAATTTTCGACAATATTTTTTTCAATGTTTTGATGAAGGCTGATTTATCGGCCATCTTGATTTTCTGGGGCCCTTTCTCATACCTCCCAGACCTTCTTGCCTTTGCGTGCAAATGTCTTTGTTCAAGAAACAGATCAATTTCGCTATCCTTGATCTCCTTTCCCCTTGAGGTTATGACATAGGCAGACTTAGCCAGACATCCAGCCGTCAGTCCCAAATCCTCGGTGATGACAATATCACCCTTCTTAACATGATTCATTATATAAAAGTCTGCAGAATCCCTGCCTGGTTCAACCCATATCCAGGATACATCAGGATAACGATCGGTTTTATTCGTATACGCCGCCACAAATTTGATGTCCACATCATAAGGTTCACATACTTGTTGAACCTCCGTCTTTACAGGGCAGGCATCCGCATCTACGTAAATCGTTAAATGACTCCTCTTTTGTATTTCTACATCTCTCATCTTAATCCTTCTTTTTTAAGGACAGTTTGTCCGAATGTCGAATAATTTTTCTAAGGATACCTTGACTTTTTAATATACGATGCTTATTCTAGTTTATTCCTTTATAAATAACTCTAAACATAAAGCAGTGTATTTTATCACAATTTTTTATTATAGAATAAAACGAATCAAATTTCCACTCTTTTGTTCCCTGGTAATTCGGACCATCCAATGAACCAAAAAAACATGCTTGCGCATGCTCTTTTTAATTTCGCTTGGTGACCATATCGACAATGATGTTAGCTGTTTCTTCCACCGCTTTATTCGTGACATCAACAACAGGACAATTCAGCCGATTGACAATTTTCTCGAAATAGGCGAGTTCTTCATGAATCCGCTCCATATTCGCGTAAACTGCACTGTCATTCAATCCCAATGATTTAAGGCGCTCCCGCCTGATTTGGTTGAGCTTATCAGGACTGATTTTTAAACCGATGCATTTTTTCGGATCCACATTAAACAATTCCTCCGGCGGCTCCACCTCTGGAACAAGCGGCACATTGGCCACCTTTATCCGTTTATGGGCAAGAAATTGAGAGAGCGGCGTTTTGGATGTTC
>CAJGCH010000103.1 GCA_904501845.1 uncultured Bacillaceae bacterium
GGCTCACCTGCTGCTAAAGGTGGTATCGAAGCTTATGATGTTATCGTATCAATCGAAGATACAGAGGTTACGACTCTCAGCGAGTTCAGAAAATACTTGTATAGTCATGTAAAGAGCGGAGATACCGTCAAAATCAAGCTCTATCGTGATGGTGCTATTCAAACAGTTTCTGTAACGGTAACAGAGCAATAACCTGCTAGCCTTTGAGAATAAAGGTTGCTATCTTTCCCCCTAGGATAGTTAACGTTATTTGAATAAGAAGATTTGCCAAGGGAACTTGACTTACTCAAGTTTCTTTGGGTTTTAGGCAGATTCCTCCGAATCTGCCTCAGCTGTAGACACAATCCATTTAGGAATGGATTGTGTCTACAGCTTTTTTTATCCTCTTGCATTCAATTTAAAAGTAAAGTTGTTTTGGCGGAATGGACTTAGCGAACCGTGGGGGAGCTGCTTTCGCCAGCTCGCCTTCGGCAAAAGCTGTCATCAGCCTGCTCCCTTCTCCCACAGGAGGCTCTGCTTCCTCCCGGCGGAAAGCGAGTGGCTGTAGTGTAATGGAACGAACTTGTTCTTCCAACGTAACTCATTGATAAGTGACATAGTCTCCTAAGATTTATTTAGATATCGTTCTTCTTTCAGGATCGTTTATAAGTAATGTCCCATCCTCTTTTCAGTAGCTAAATGGTTTGAGCTGAATCATACTTAGTTGCCGAAGATTGCGCCGGAAGGTTGAGGGGTATCATAAAATAAGATAAAATTATTTCAATATAACTAAAATTCTATCTAGGGAGCTCGCTATGAAAGATGAATTTTATGGTCGTTCATTTCAGGTTTTGCGTTCATGCATGAGACTTATTTGCCGTAAGTATCAAGTGTATAATCTGCGCGAAACAAATAAGCCGGTTGTGTATATTTCTCATCATCAAAATTTTCATGGTCCGATTATGACCATGCTTTGGTTCCCTCATTCTTTGCATTTATGGGCGTTATCTGTGTTCTGTAATCGGGAGGATTGCTATCATCAAATAACTCAATATCCATTAACAGCAAGATTGGGGCTGCCGCTTCCACTCGCGAAGCTTATTGCGAAGCCGCTCTCAATCCCGATTGCTAGTCTAGTTAAGTCATCAAAAGCTATTCCCGTTTATCGCAACTCACGCAAAATCATCCTTACCTTTAAAGAGAGTGCTGAATTGATGAAGAAAGGGGAGAGCATTGTAATCTTTCCAGATGTACAATATGATGATCGTTCCAATGAGATAAAGGAACTTTATGAAGGATTTCTCAACCTTGAACGGTACTATTACCAATTGACCGGTGAACATGTGTGTTTCAGGCTGCTATATGCTGATAAAAAGAAGAAAGCCCTTCTAATAGGCGGGGATATCTACTTCGGGGATGGGGATTTTCGAACTGAAAAAGCAAGAGTCATTCAAAAAATCCGGGATGGCCTGAATGAATTGGCCGCAGGATGTTAGAGTTATGAAAAGGAGCATACACGATGAAAGTATTGATATTTACCATCAAGTTTGGGAGCGGTCATTTTAGAGCCTCGAAATCATTATGCAAACAAATTAGAAATGAGTTTGAGACTTCTGAAGTTATTGTAAAAGATATTTGTGAATATCTGATGCCTCATAACTACCAGAAAATATATAATGCTTATCATTTGCTCGTTAATAAAGGCAGTAAGTTATACAACATACTATATAAATATAGTGAAAAGACCTTTGATGGCACACCATCCTATCCACATTTGCTGTTAAAAAAGATAGATAAATTGATTGCTAGTGAACAGCCAGATGTTGTGATTTCAACATGCTCTGTTAGTTCGCAGCTTTTTTCCGCTTATAAGGAAAAGTACAAGAGCAATCTCCCCTTCATTACATGTATTACCGACATTTCAAGTCACCCATCCTGGATTACACCACAAACAAATTTCTACCTGGTTGGTACGGAACTAGTGAAACAGGGATTGATGGATAAGGGGGTTGACGAAAAAGATATCTATATTAGCGGAATCCCAGTTGAAGAGGAGTTCGTTCCATCAAGCTCAAGGAATGAACGGGTCCATAAGAACCTCCTGATCATGGGGGGAGGACTAGGGATGCTTCCTGAAGATTTATCCTTTTATCAAGAAATTAATGATTTGTCGGGTGTTAAGACGGTTATCATTGCCGGGAGGAATCAAAGGCTGTTTGATCAATTAAATGGAAAATTTAATAATATCACAGTCGTTGGATATACAGATAAAGTCTATGAATATATGCATGAAGCAGATTTGATTATTACGAAGCCAGGCGGGATGACTTTGTTTGAATCCATTATTTCAGAGGTGCCCATCGTTGTTTTGAGGCCGGAACTGGAGCAAGAGAGGAAGAATCAATCCTTTATTGAGAAAACCCATATCGGCTACGTACTTGAGGAGGAAGAAGACCGCTATATCATGGACATCGACGATCTCATTCATGATGATATGACTCTCTCGAAGATGAAAATGAATATGGCAGAGGTCAAGAAAGGGTTTGACCGACGGAAGGTAATCGAGCTGTTATCATCGATTGAGGCAAAAAAGGGTGAAGCAGAGGCTTCTTCATCATAAGGAAATGCCCAAAGTGCAGATATATGATTTGTTATCGCTTGATTCACGATTACGTTTAACATAGTTTTGGGGCATGGCTAAAAGTTGTGCTTAGACTGATGACAAAACCATTTAGTGGCTGTGTCATCAGTTTTTTTTATACCTTATCATAGATTAGATTTAATATAGAAAACAGTAGAAGGAACTTATGTGTTCATACGGCTGATTCATTAGGTTTGTATGGTTAGCCGTGAGCATGGAGAAAGAAATTGAAAAGTAAAAAAGAATGTTAGGGAACAGGCAGAAAGGCTCGAATTTTGGAGGATGCAAAATATATAACTGTGAGAATATTTAGAAGAAAATGTCATTTTACATTTACATTGCATTTATTTTCCACTAAACTTCATTATAAGCCAACCTATTTCAAGAGGGAGAAAAATATGATCAATGACCTTGTTGAAAGTTGTATTATCAACTTGTTTATCATCTTGATCTGCGTACAAATTAATTATTTTTGGCACGTAAAAAGAGAAGCTGTGGAAAACAACAATTATTTGGCCGTATTTATCGCGCTGGCTGGCAGCCTCTTCATCAATAGGCTATTTTTTGTCTCTGAAATTAATTCATCCCTTGCGCTTCATATCGGGGATTTAGTTATTATTATCGGAATACTATATGGTCGTGCGTGGATTGGAACAACACTATTTATTATTTTAGTGGTATTATCAACAATCATCCATCCTTTACATGGTCTTTATTCATTTTTGACCAGTTTGCCGCCTCTCTTAATCACGCTATATTTACGAAAAATCTATGTGAAAATCCCGTTAAATAAGAAATATACACAGGCAGTCCTGATTTCGCTGGTATCCTCCATTATCAGCATGTCTTTAGCGAACGTTTTTTTCTCCGATCAATGGGCCCTGCTTGATAGTATATTATATATGCTTGTCTATGTAGGAGGGCTGCTCGGCCTCGTATATTATATGGAGAACCTGAAGAGGAGCAGGATATTGAAACGGGAAATCATTAATACAGAGAAGCTCCAGGCCGTCAGTCACCTGGCTGCATCCATTTCCCATGAAGTTAGAAACCCTTTAACCGCAACAAAGGGATTTTTGCAATTATTGAAGAGTGATGATAATTTGTCGAAAGAGAAGAAACAGCAATTTATTGATATAGCTATTTCTGAATTAAATCGGGCAGAGAACATTATTAATGACTACCTTGCCTTTGCAAAGCCTTCCATGGAGTTACAGGAAACGATTGAGATTCAGTCAGAGATCAACAAAGTAATTGAGATTGTGAAGCCGCTTGCGAATATGAATGCTGTCTTTATTCAATGTCATGTACCTGTATTTTATGTGAATGGCGAAAAACATTTGTTCCAGCAATGCTTTGTCAATCTGGTGAAGAATGCCATCGAATCCATGCAGGGTGGCGGCGTTTTGATTCTGGAGGCACAGCAAAGCAAGAAAGGCATTAATATTACCATTTCTGATACAGGTATAGGCATGACTGATGAACAGCTCGGCAGGCTGGGTGAACCGTACTTTTCAACAAAAGGTATAAAAGGTACAGGCTTGGGGATGGTTGCTGTATACCGGATTGTTAAATCCATGCATGGCTCCATCCGTGTCAAAAGTAAGCCTCAAGAAGGCACAACGTTTACCATATACTTGCCAGGTCATCCTTGATTAATAAAAATCCCCTGCGACGCGACGCGCAAGGGATTTTATACATTTTTAGGTCACTTTATCTCATATAGGTCAGCAGGGATTGTCTTGAAAAACGGACTTGGCTCGCCGCAAGAGAGAATATGGAGTTCATGCATGGCTCGGGTACAGGCGGTATATAACAGATTCCGTTCATGCTCCTGGCTGTATTTGTCCTTTGATGCATCAAAGAGAATGACCGCATCGAATTCTATTCCTTTTGCTAAGTATGCAGGAAGGATGAGAATTCCCTTAGTGAACCGATAGATTGATTTATCCATCAGTTGAATATCCTCTTTGTCCTTTAATCTTTCGTATGCTTCATCAGCCTCATTTTGCGTTTTACAAATGATGGCGATGGTTTGATGCTCATCTTGCAAGCGTTCTAACAGCTCATTGATTTTTCTGTAGGATGAATCTATGTCTTCCTGCTGATAAAGGGCAGGAAGAATCCCATTACGATTAAATGGTTCTATCTGAACACTGCTTAAGATTCCGCTGGTAAAATCAATTATTTGGCGAGTGGAACGATAACTTTTCTTCAGGATGATCTTTTCCATCTCATCTGCTGGATAGAGTTCATCAGACAGCAAGGTCGCTGCGCCATAAGAATGCGCGTAGATTGCTTGATTCATGTCACCGAGGATTGTCATCCGGCAATTCGGAAAGAGCCGCTGGATTACTTTTAGATGAAAGGCTGAGTAATCCTGGGCCTCGTCTATAAAAAGGTGACGGATCATCCTGTTTGTTCGCGTGCCCTCAAGTTCTTCCTTGAAATAGAGGTACGGGGCTGCATCTTCGAAGGGAAGATGATTTTGGCTGATTTCTCTTCTGGTTACTTTACCGACCTCTGCCCACCGCTTGGGAAGAACGTCTGCGCTCAAACCTAACTTATCTGCAATATCAGTTTGAAACAAGTCTCTATACATCTTTTTGACATGAAGGAACCGGAATTGCTTGATGGCAATCCGAATTGGCTTGAAATATTTATGGGTTACTTTCTTGGCAAGCTCTTGTTTCTCACGCTCAAAATCATCAAAACTATCCTCTTTATAGGACTTCCTTTTACGCATGCGACGGTATGTGCTCATATAGTCCTTTGTATCCAGAAGCTCCATCTCTTCCTCCACCCATTCGGCCTGGCGCTCTAATTTCTCTATTCTGTACAGCTCTTTCAGAAGCCATTCTTTCATAGATTGAAGACGGCTTTGGATGGATAGGGAAGGGTCAAGTGAATAAAAATAGTGAACCATGTCAGCAGATGTAATCAAGGTCTTGTTACGAAGGACGATGTTTTTGAACTGAAGCCCACCCTTGCTGAGGGATTTTACATAATGATCAAGTAAGTTCTTGAATCCCAGCGTGTTCTTAAAACGAATGGCTTCAACCCTTGCCTCATAGCGCTCATCCTCTTCTCCTCGCAGGACGTATTCCATTTGCTCAAATGGGTCGCTCACCTTAAAGTCGTCTCCTATCAGTTTAGCTATGTAGTCAAAAAAGGTGACTTGCTGCATATTGTCTTCCCCAAGTGAAGGGAGGACTGTGGCTGTATAACTGCTAAATAAAGGATTAGGAGAAAAAAGCAGAATGTTGTCAGCTTTGATTTCATGGACATGCCGGTAGAGGAGATAGGCAACCCTCTGCAGGGCAGCAGATGTTTTGCCGCTTCCGGCTGCCCCTTGAACAACGAGGTATCTGTTATGATCATTGCGGATAAGGGCATTCTGCTCTTTTTGAATGGTAGCAACGATATTCTTCATTTGATTGTCGGCATTCTGTCCAAGCACTTCCTTTAGGATTTCATCGCCAATCGTAATGCCTGTATCAAACATGCTTTTCAATTGCCCGTTTTTAATAATGTATTGTCTCTTTCTCTCCATTTCCCCTTTGATAATCCCGCCTGGTGTTTCATATTGCGCATACCCGGGTGAATAATCATAATAGATGCTTGAGATTGGTGCCCGCCAGTCATAGATCAGGAAATTCTCTTTTGCATCATCCATTAGGGATGAGATTCCGAGATAAACGATATCAGGGCTTGATTCTCCATCTTCGTGGAAATCGACGCGGCCGAAGTAAGGAGAGTCCTTTAGCAGGTCAAGCGTCTTGAGTTGCTTGTTCATATGTCCATGTGCCCGCTCGCGTTCAGATAATAGCTCAGCCTGTTGACGGATGCTTGCTAATGTTTCCACCGCATCCTCCGGGTTATCGATATTTACCGTCACATCCTCCCAGAAGGTTTGGCGAATCTCGGTTACATCCTCTCTAACCCCGCCTTGTGAAGCTCTCACGCTCGCAAATCTTTTCTTAATCAAGGTGACGATTTCTGCTAATCTGGCCTTTTCGGCCTGAAGTGTTTCATTGGATTCAGAATTGTTCATATTGAACCCTCCAACATATTTTTAATTAAAATGCTCTGATTTGATTCAGATATGATAGTTTGTTAAAATTAGACATTGTTATTCTGTTTAATTGTATCATTTATTTTATGGGTTATGAATCCAGCCATTGGCTGGCATCTGGTTTTCTAGAAAGAAGGTAAGATGATAGTGGAAACAAAAACATGCAATGAATCCAGAGTCGTAAAAACAAACCGAATCTTTCCAAGTGACGTAAATGACCATAACACATTATTTGGCGGGAAGCTTATGAGTGATATTGATATGACGGCTTCTATCTCGGCTACACGCCATTGCCGCAAAGCTGTCGTAACGGCTTCGACAGATTCAGTAGATTTCTTAGCGCCTATTTCTCCGAAGGATTCCGTTTGCTTGGAATCATATGTAAGCTGGACAGGGAATAGTTCAATGGAAGTATTCGTTAAGGTAACAGCAGAAAATTTAATGACCGGAGAACGCAAAATAGCCGCAACAGCCTTCTTAACATTTGTTGCAATGGATGAGTTCGGGAAGCCGGCACGTGTGCCAAAGGTTCTCCCTGAAACGGAAGAAGAGAAGAAATTAAATGAGACGGCAGCCTTTAGAGCGGAGAAGCGGAAGGAACATCGCAAGCAAAGCAAAGAGCTCGCTTCATTCTTTCATACAAACCGTCCTTGGGAACGCTGAATAATAGAGTTCAATAAGAAAGGAACCATCGAAAGTTGAAACAGGCGGTGGTTCCTTTTGTTATTCACTCCTCTTCATAGGCACGTTCATTTGGCTTGGCTATTTCATCAAAATGAACGGAAAGCTCATCAAGCTTATGTGCTAAATATTCTTCGAGCAGAGGCAGTCCATGGCCGGTAACGGCGTATTGAGGCTTTAAGGCATTTAGTTTTCTGACAGAATCACCGGCAGCTTCCCAATCTGTCGTGAAATAGGCTGGCGGACCGCTTATTTCCTGCTTTTGAGTGAGAACCTTATATAAGGACTCTTGTTTGACGCCGACGAAGGCATCTCCGGCAATCAGGAAGCTGTCATCATTACGGAAAAGGGAGATATGGCCAGGAGTATGACCAGGTGTATGAATCCATTGCCAGCGGGGCATATGAGGGACTGTGCCTTCTGCAGGCAAGGCCTGGACCTTGTTGCCAATATCAATGCCGTGATTTGGAAAGAAACGGGCAATATCCGGTACGAGTCCTCCTGCGGCCTTTGTGTTCGGCTCTGGGTAATTTCTCTGTCCGGTTAAATAAGGAAGCTCGAGTTCGTGGGCATAAACGGGAATATCCCACTTTTCCAAAAGGGCTTCAAGCGCCCCGACATGGTCGAAATGTCCATGCGTCAGAATAATGGCTCTTGGCTTGCGTCCCTTTCCGAAACGATTCTCAACCGCTTCGATAATCTCATCATCGGCTTTTGGCATCCCTGCATCGACCAATACGAAATCTTCCTGATTTGGCAGTCCGACTAATGTAACATTGACAATTTGGGTGTTCAATACATAAATATCTTCTTTGACCTCAATTCCCATTCCGCTTGTCATGGAGGTTAAAGGAATATATGTATTCTGGAATGTTTGCTTTGATTTTCGTTCCATGGCATACTCCTCCTTCTTTCTTCATTTGTTTTTCTTTACCCTCTTTATTTTCTTACTAACGGGCATTTCGAAACAGGTATAAAATGGTTATGAACAAAAAATGCCGAGAGGGTTGTTAAAGTGTATAATCTAACTTTAAACTATAAAATTTAGCACTATCCTTTAAGTTGTGATTTATGTATGTTCAAGTATAATAAAGGGTATGGCTTTACCTTTACTTTAGGAAGAATATGGTGGGTTTACATGTCTAATAATAATCGTAATTTCAGTTCGAGGATCGATTACGGTCTTCTGTTTATTATCTTCCTTCTATTTGTCATGAGCTGTCTTGCCATATATAGTGCCCAGACAACAGGACAATATGGAGAGAATTTTGTCGTTAAACAAATTGTGTGGTATGCGGTTGGTTTGACAATTGCTTTTTTAATCATGACATTGGATGCTGATCAGCTGAAGAAGATGTCATGGTATTTATATGGGCTTGGCCTTCTTCTCTTGCTCGGTTTGATTGTTGCACCTGAGAGCTTGGCGCCTGTTCGAAATGGAGCGAAAAGCTGGTATCAACTACCGGGGCTGGGTTCTATACAGCCCTCAGAGATGATGAAGGTATTTTTGATTATGGCCTTGGCTGCTCTCGTCCAAAATCATCATGCGAAGCATCGAATTCGAACAATGCAAACGGATTTCATCCTGCTCATGAAAATCGGCTTGACGACGGCAGCTCCTTTAATGCTTGTTATGCAGCAGCCTGACCTTGGAACCTCTCTAGTCATGATTGCTATCATGATTGGGATGATTTTTGTTTCTGGGATAACATGGAGAATCTTGCTGCCGATGTTTGGCGGCGGAGTCTTGCTGGTTGGCACTATTTTTTATTTAGTCGTCTGGCATCCAAATATTATGGAAAAATACTTCCACGTGAAACAATACCAATTTGGGCGAATTTATGCATGGCTGGATCCGTATAATTACACCTCAGCAGAGGGTTACCAATTAATTAAGTCCTTGCTCGCTATTGGATCTGGAACGACCTCTGGAAAGGGATTCGGAAACCGTGAAGTGTATTTGCCGGAAGGGCATACGGACTTTATTTTTTCAGTCATAGGCGAGGAGTATGGTTTCCTTGGAGCTAGTGCGGTGATTATTCTTTACTTTATGCTTGTTTATAATATGACGAAGATTGGTCTTGAAACCAAAAATGAATATAATAGTTAACTTATTTTATAAGGAGATAGAATCTAAAACACTGCAAAATTTTTTAATGCTAGAGCAATTATTGAGACAAAAAAAAGAAGAACTCTCACAGAAGGAACTTGATGAAGTGGAA
>CAJGCH010000104.1 GCA_904501845.1 uncultured Bacillaceae bacterium
CATGGCAATGAACCAGCCGCAGGTGAATCTAATTTGGTCCTAGCGCAAATGATTGCGGAAGGGAAACTTGGCAATGTTCTTGATAAGGCAAATATCATTATCGTGCCGCGGATCAATCCGGATGGGTCTTACTACTTTAAGCGCTTCATTGCAACTGATATGGATGCCAACAGGGATTATATGAAGGTGGAATATCCGGAGGTTCGCACGGTTTACAAGGCCATCAATGAATACCAGCCTGACGTGGTGTTAGATACACATGAATATACCGTGAATTCATCCCTTTTATCAAAATATGGGGATAAGGGTTCCATTGCTTCCTATGATGTCTTAATTTCTTCCGCCAAGAATTTGAACATTCCGGAAAATCTGCGGAAGACGTCTGATAAGCTCTTGCTGCCGGATGTGCAAAAGGCATTGAAGAAGGAAAACCTATCCTTCCATGATTATTACACCTTATCCTCCTCGAAATCCGGCAAGCTAGTCGCGGAAGAGGGAAGCACGGAAACCCGCATCGGACGTAATGCACTTGGGCTGAAGAACACGTTTACTTATCTGATTGAGACACGCGGCATCAATATTGGGCGTACGGATTTTGAGCGGCGCGTATTTGCCCAGGTGACAGCCCAAGCGAACTTTATCAAGTCGACCGTAAAGAATGCGGACAAGGTGAAGCGGACCGTTGAGCAGGCCCGTAAAACGGTTGTGAATAAAGGGAAGAATGCGAATGATGATGACAAGATTATCATTACGAGCGAAAATAAACTCCTTCCTGATCAAGAGCTGACCGTTGTCGATCTCGCGAAAGCTGCCAAAGTCGATATCCCGATTGATTGGAAAAGCTCGAGCGATGCCCAGCCGACATTAGAGAGGGAGAGGCCAACCGCCTATATCCTTCCTCCTGCCTATCATCATATTGCTGAGAAGCTCAAGGTTCTTGGTGTGAAGGTCGAGAAGCTGAAGAAAAGCTCTAGCTTATCCGTTGAAAGCTATAAGGTGACAGAGAATGAAGTATCGACCCAGCTTGAAAGCTGGCATTATACAAATAAGGTAAAAACAGAGGTCTCAATGAAAAAGAAAACCTTCCCGGCCGGAAGCTATGTTTTCAAGATGGACCAGCAGAACGCCAATTACATCGCCTTGGCACTTGAGCCAGAAGGGGTCGACAGCTATGTGACCTTTAATTTCATTCCGGTCGAAAAAGGGGATGAAATTCCTGTATACCGGTACATGAAAGAAGGCGGGCTTAGGACGAATAGATAAAAAATTTTTGCAGCCGTTCCTATATAGGAATGGCTGTTTTTATTGTTAAGGGGTAGAGCAGTTTCGTAACTATATACTACTTGTTATAATAATCTAACTATTAAAAATTTTTATTGAAAAAAAGTTTGGGTGTTTAGTAAAATTAACGTATATATTAAATTCAGTGAAGAAGAGAGTAGTAAACTTGGAAGCATATAGCGAATCAGGGACGGTGCAAGCCTGGTAGTGATTGAGTTTATGAAGCACACTTTTGAGAAGATATCCAGAACAACGAAGTAGGGGTATCCGGGGATAACACCTCGTTAGCAAAGAAAGCCGGTTCAATTTTGAACAATTAGAGTGGTACCGCGGGAACATAAACTCTCGTCTCTTACTTATAGAGACGGGAGTTTTTTGTATCATAAAAAAGGAGTGGATTGAATGAAATACGTACAAGAATTAGCAGCAGCAATCTATCCCATTGTGAAGGACGAACTCAGCTTAGAGCAGATTGAACAGCTGATTGAAAAACCGAAATATAGCAATCAAGGCGATCTTGCCTTTCCTTGTTTTTCGTTAGCTAAAACGAGAAGGAAGGCTCCGCAGGCGATTGCTGAAGATATTAGCGGCAGTATATCATCCCCATTATTTGAGAAATTGGAAGTGGCTGGCGGATATTTAAACGTTTTCTTGAAGAAGGATGTTGTTCTGCGGGAAGTGCTGCAAGAAATTTTATCCTCAAAAGAGCGTTATGGCGACCAGCATGCAGGAGAAGGACAGGTGGCAACCATTGATATGTCATCACCGAATATTGCGAAGCCTTTTTCGATGGGACATTTGCGCTCAACGGTCATTGGGAATGCTCTTTCATTAATTTTGGAGAAAAATGGCTATGAGACAGTAAAGATTAACCATTTAGGTGATTGGGGTACGCAATTTGGCAAGCTTATAACCGCTTATAAGAAGTGGGGCTCAGAAGAAGCGGTTGCTGCGCAGCCGATAAAAGAGCTGTTGAAGCTATATGTCCGATTCCACGATGAAGCAGTCAACAACCCGGCACTTGAAGATGAAGCGAGAAAATGGTTCAAGCTTCTGGAGGATGGCAATGAAGAGGCGAAAGCGCTTTGGCAATGGTTCCGGGATGAATCATTAAAGGAATTCTCTGCGATTTATGATTTAATGGGTATCGAGTTTGATTCCTTTGCTGGTGAAGCTTTTTATAATGACAAAATGGATATCATCATTGAACAGTTAGAGCGAATGAATTTATTGACATCATCAGATGGTGCGGAGGTTGTTGAGCTCGCTGATCAAGATCTTCCCCCTGCTCTAATTAGAAAATCAGATGGGGCTACCCTTTATGCCACACGCGATTTGGCCGCGGCTTATTATCGACAGAACACGTACCACTTCAGCAAGGCATTATATGTAGTGGGGAATGAACAATCCCATTACTTTAAACAATTAAAGGCTGTATTAAAGAAAATGCAATTTGATTGGGCAGATGATGTCATTCATATCCCATTTGGGATGATGCAGAAGGACGGCAAAAAAATGTCTACCCGTAAAGGGAAGGTTGTCCTTTTGGAGGAAGTGCTGAAGGAATCGATTGATACCGTTCTAAACACGATTAATGACCGAAATTCAGAGCTGCCGAATAAGGAGGAAGTTGCTAAAACCGTTGGTGTGGGTGCGGTAGTGTTCCACGATTTGAAAAACTATAGAAGTAATGACATCGAATTCTCGCTGGAAGATCTTCTCCGTTTTGAAGGAGAAACAGGACCATATGTTCAGTATACGCATGCAAGAGCTTGTTCTTTGCTACGGAAAGGCGATTGGAAGGAAGAAAGTGAAATTCAGCTTAGCGGTGTTGAAGAGTGGTCAATTATTAAACAGCTGCAAGAGTTTCCAGGAGTGGTTCGTAAAGCCTGTGATAAATATGACCCATCACTTGTTGCCAAGTATGCAATTGATTTAGCTCAAACATTCAATAAATATTATGCCGAAGTACGGATCCTCGCAGATGACGAGCGTAAAAATGATCGTTTGACACTTGTTTATTGTGTTACGGTTGTATTGGCGGAAGCATTGAGACTATTAGGTATCGGTGCTCCGAAAGAAATGTAAGGAAAACATTTGGATTGATTTCTGTCTAAAAAGCCTTAGGCGGCTTGAGCTCTGTCTATTCTAAGAGAGTCAAGCCGCCTGATTTTTTATGGCAACGTTGGTTATGGTAGAACTTTATAAACTGCTCAGACTCGTGTATATGTCAATAATACTTCTCGGCTTTTATTGTCCTCAAAAACGCTCCAATTGGATAGTATCGATGCAGCGGTCCGCTCTTATTTAAATTATCTTATCCAGTTCTTTTTGCACTTTTGGCTATGAATCGGTAAAATTGATATGTTAAAATCAACATCGTTTGATATGTTGTTTTTAGGCATGCTATAAGTGTAGAAGAGTTAAGGCTTTTGTCGGTTTTTATATGACAGGGTCTGATTTGTATAATGAGAGGATTTGAGCAGAACGATGAAAGAAAATTTTTGGCTCGATTTGCCGCGGCCATTTTTTATACTGGCACCAATGGAAGATGTGACAGATGTTGTTTTTCGTCATGTCGTGAGTGAGGCAGCCAGACCGGATGTGTTTTTCACGGAGTTTGCCAATTCAGAGAGTTATTGTCATCCTGAGGGAAGGGACAGTGTGCGCGGCCGGCTGACTTTTACAGAGGATGAGCAGCCGATTGTCGCTCATATATGGGGCGATAAGCCTGAATATTTCCGTCAAATGAGCATCGGGATGGCGGAGCTAGGGTATAAGGGAATCGATATCAATATGGGCTGCCCTGTGCCGAACGTGGCAGAAAACGGGAAGGGAAGCGGCCTGATCTGCCGTCCGGAGCTGGCAGCAGAGCTCATTCAAGCGGCGAAAGCAGGTGGCTTGCCCGTTAGCGTAAAAACAAGGCTCGGTTTCACGGAAGTGGATGAATGGCGTGATTGGCTGACCCATATATTGAAGCAAGATATTGTGAACCTCTCCATTCACCTTCGTACAAGAGAGGAAATGAGTAAGGTGGATGCGCACTGGGAGCTGATTCCTGAGATTAAGAAGCTTCGTGATGAGGTGGCGCCAGATACGCTATTGACCATCAATGGTGATATTCTTGACCGTCAAATTGGCATGCAGCTTGCCGAGAAATATGGTGTGGATGGAGTTATGATCGGCCGCGGTATTTTTAAAAATCCATTTGCCTTTGAGAAGGATCCAAAGGAACATAGCAGTAAAGAGCTGCTTGATCTTCTAAGATTACATTTGGATCTGCATGATCAATACTCAAGCATTGAGCGTCGTCCTTATAAACCTCTGACACGCTTTTTTAAGATATATGTCAAGGGCTTCCGAGGGGCAAGTGAATTGAGAAATCAGCTAATGAACACAAACTCTACGAATGAAGCGCGAGCATTGCTCGATCAATTTGAACTCCCTGGTGAGGAGTAAAACCTATAGACAGACGGAAGAACGATTCGTTTTTCCGTCTGTTTTTATGTCATTTAGGCGTATGTCCATCAAAATTACCCATAATAAATTATGAAAAATAATAAAATGATATAATGAAACCATCAATCATAAGTGGGGCTGAGCTATGAATAGTGTATATTCAACTGAAGAGACAGACATTCAATCGGCTAAGGAGAAATTAATCATTGGATTTCGCCAATTAGTGCTGAAGAAGAATTTTGAGAAGCTGACAGTGGCTGAAATATGTGAACAGGCCAATGTGTCCAGGAAGACCTTCTATACATATTTCAAGGATAAGAATGATATTATTGAGCAAATTGTGCGGCATAGTTTAACACAGCCGTTTGCTGAGTTAAGAAAGCTGTATGTGCTGCATGATATGGCATCAACCGTCATTATGGAATGGCTGTATCAACGGATTTATGAGGACCGGGAATTCTATATCGAGATCAGCCGGTTTAATGGTCAGAATTCATTTGAGGAATTCTTGTTGAAGCATACGACAAACATGCTGGAGAATGCACTGAGTACAGTAAATATGCCTGATTTAGATAAGGAATATACCATCTATTTTTATGCGTCATCTCATACGGCTTTACTGATTAAGTGGATACGAGATGGCATGGTCGTCTCACCGGCGAAAATGGCATCATTTTATGAGACGTGGACGATTCCTATCTGGCGCAGCTTCTACGAAAATAAGCTGAGGTAACATATCTTTCAAGATGTTACTGTTCCAGTAACACTCCATCGAAATTGACAATCGATTATTGTAAGCGCTCCCATTACACTGGAAGTATAGTGAAAAAAGGGAGTGGTATATATGCAATTAGAAGGAAAAAGGATTATTGTAACAGGCGGTGCGAGCGGCATCGGTGCTGGAACGGTACGTGCCTATGTTCGCGAAGGCGCCATCGTGTCGGCATTAGATATTAATGATGAATTAGGAATGAAGGTCGTCGAGGAAGCAAATGCCAAAGGTCCGGGGAAGGCGACTTACTATCACTGTAATATAGCTAAGCCTGAGGAAGTATTTGCTGTTTTTGAACAAGCTGGCAAGGACATGGGCGGGCTGGACGTTCTGGCACATGTGGCCGGAGTTGAGTCACTGAAAAAGGCAGAGGACTATAAGCCGGAGGATATGGACTTCGTATGGGGCATCAATATTAACGGCATGATTTACACAAATCAGGCTGCCTGCAAGATCATGAAGGAACAAGATGGGGAAGGGGCCATCATCAATTTCGCCTCAGATGTCGCATTAGCCGGCCAGCCGAATGGGGCCTTGTATGCTGCCTCTAAGGGAGCGGTTCTTTCTTGGACAAAAACAATCGCCTATGAATGGGCGATACAGTATAATATCCGCTGCAATTGTGTGAACCCGACGATGAAAACACCGATGTACCAAGAATATTTGGATAATCTAGAAGAGGAAGAACGGGCAAAATTCTTGGCCGCTGAACGGTTGAAAGTGCCAATGCGCGGCGAAATGGGCGATGTGGATCGTGATATGGCGCCGGTCATGGTTTTCTTGGCATCCGATGCTTCTGGTTATATCAATGGACAAATCATCCCGGTCAATGGCGGTAGGAATATGCTCCGCGGATAAAATTCAATCTCACCTGCAGAAAACAGGTGAGATTTTTTTATTGTTAGAAGGTGTCCCTAACATCAGCGATTGTATAGTTAAATAGTACCTTACTAAACTCCGCTTCTGCTTCCTCTAATATTTGGATCATCAGCTGATCTGTTTTATTTAAGATAAGTGTTTCATCTTTTAGGACGCTATTTTTCATTAGTGCAAGATAGACATCATATATCGTTATGGCAGATGGATCGGCATTTATCTTGTAACCGCCATAGCGTCCGCCATATCCAATCACCAGATTATCCTCCATTAATTTAGCCAGTACTTTTCTGATGAAGCTGGACTCAATCCCAAGTTTTTCTGCTAGTGAATTACTGGACATCAGTTCGTTTGTTGCGGCAAGAATGGCTAAGGATTTAATAGCGGTATTAAACCAAGTAATTCGATATTCCCCATACTGTGGACCTTTTAGCATATGAATCACTTCCAATACTAATTTCAACTTTTTTATAGTGATTCTATTATACCAAAATTGGCTTCTGCCCTGGCTATCACTTGACTAAATTTTCCAGTTAGCCTAAATTTTAATTGTGATAAAAAATCACAATTAGCGATGAGGAGGGAAATTTTGAAACGTTTAGAGAATAAAGTTGCTGTAATTACAGGAGCTGCTAGTGGGATGGGATTGGCTGCAGCAGAATTATTTGCGAAAGAGGGGGCTGCAGTTGCGGCGACCGATATCGCCTTTGAACAGTTAGAAGAAGCGACATCTGCCCTAGGTGGGAGAATCCGCCAGTTTGAATTGGATGTAACTTCTGAAAATCAATGGAACCAGGTAACCGACCGAATAAATGAAGAATTCGGGAAGATTGATATATTAATAAATAATGCTGGCATGTCTGTGCATAAGAGTTTGCTGGAAGAGGATATGGAGGGGTGGAATAAAGCCATTGCCATCAATCTTACCTCTGTGTGGCTAGGGATGAAATCGGTGATTCCGTATATGCAAATGAATGGAAAAGGCTCCATCGTCAACTGTGTATCGCTAGCTGCACTGATTGGCGGGGCGGATAATGGTGCTGTTGCCTATAGTGCCGCAAAAGGCGGGGTTCGTTCCCTGACGAAGCATGCTGCCATCAATTTTGCTAAAGATCATATTCGTGTGAATGCGATTTTTCCAGGGGCTATTTTAACGGGCGCGGCTACAAAACATGGTGTCACATCCCAGGAGCAGTTAGGACAATCCTTCAAGAACACGATTCCATTGCCTCCGCATGCCGGGGAAGCGAATGATATCGCCTATGCTTATCTGTATTTGGCATCGGATGAATCGAAATTTATCACCGGTGAAGAGTTAGTCGTTGATGGAGGATGGAGTTCTCGATAGGTGAGCTTACCAACCGAATGCACTATTATGAGAGAGGAAGATGATAAACATGCAGCAAGGGCAGAAAGTACCGGAACAAGCGATTTTAGGAGTTCTTAGTGGCAAGAGCGGGGATAATCCATTTCCTCTATTTGCACAAATGCGCGAAATGGGGACCGTAATACCCATTCCTTTCCCGATGGGTGCATCAAATAATCAGGCTTGGATAGTAACCCGTATGGAGGAAGCGATGAAGGTCTTGAAAGACCAGGCCCATTTTTGCGTCAATCCCGCATCCATCCATGAAAATGGTGAATCGAAACAATCCCTAACAGGCAGTGAAGATCCAGCTGCAGCAGATTTCTTCCTCACCAATTCCTTGAACGCTATTGATGAGCCTGACCATCGCCGCCTTCGCTCATTGGTGTCAAAGGCTTTTACGCCAAAATTCATGGAGGGCTTGCGTCCCCGTGTGCAAGAAATTGCGAATGAATTACTTGATCAAGTAGAAGAAAAGGGCGAAATGGACCTCGTGAAGGATTATGCCAATCCATTGCCGATTAACGTCATTTCTGACATGATCGGCGTGCCAAAGTCGGACCACGGAAAGATTCATATATGGTCAGAAAAAATAGCGAATGGGCTAGGCTTAGGAAGACTTGATGCTGAAGTCTCTGAAAATCTTAAAGAATTTAGTGAATATATGAGGGGGCTGATTGAACAAAAACGTCAGAATCCTGGAGACGATTTAATCAGTCAATTGAATGCAATCGATGATCTAGGTGACCGCTTAAATGAGTCTGAATTGCTGTCAATGCTTCAACTATTAATATTTGCTGGCCATGAAACCACGTCTACCTTAATTTCAACAGGTACACTGATGCTCCTTGACCACCCCGAACAACTGGCATTGTTAAAGGAGAATCATGCATTAATTCCAGGGGCTGTTGAGGAATTGCTGCGTTTTCACGGGCCTTCCACAATCGCCGGTCCGCGTTATGCGAAAGAGGATATCGAGCTTGGAGGTCAGCTAATAAAAAAAGGGGATGTGGTTCTTCCTTTATTAAAGTCAGCGAATCGTGATGAAAGAATATTCGCCGATTCAGATGAGCTTGATGTCACTCGTAACATGAAACGGCATTTAGCTTTTGGACAGGGCATTCATATGTGCTTAGGCGCACCGCTTGCGCGTGTGGAAGGGGATATTGCCTTTACGACACTTTTAAAGCGCTTTCCTGATCTTCGTTTAGGTATTCCGCGTGAGGATGTTAAGTGGGAATTTAAGCTTGCTGCCCAAGGATTGGGCACTCTGCCTGTTACTTTTTAAAAGAGATTGATTAATAGGAGCAGGAAGCTATTGAAAGCTTTCTTGCTCCTTTACTATTTTTCCTCTCCAAATGGTTCCGACAGAAGCTGCAAATTCAATAACTAATCGCCAGAATCATAATAAGTTATGTTCGCAGGGTAAGCTCCTGCACGAAGATAGGATAGAGAGGCAGATAACCTGTTTTTGATACGCGCTAATAATAATGGCGTTATAAATACTAGATTGATTGCTGTCCGATTTATACACATATCCCCTAATGGATTGTAGGTTGTATGCTACAGTTTCTTCATTCCTTATCTAAAAGAATTTTTGCTAGTTTGCAGTTCAGGCAAGAATCTCCCCTGTTTTCCTTATTAATTGTGTCTGGCATGAATATTGCATTTCATTCTTATAGATGCAGCCACGGCTGCGCATATCCTTCAAGGAGGTGGCGATTTTTGACGACATCCAGTTTGCACTTATCTCGCTCATTGCTGATTGGCGAGCACTTAAGAAGGTCAACC
>CAJGCH010000105.1 GCA_904501845.1 uncultured Bacillaceae bacterium
AAGGGCGTTTGCCGATAACTGTTCTTGTGGAGAAATGCTCCATCTCACGGTCCCTGTCAATCGCAGGGTTAGTAACGACAGCCACGCTTTCCTTAATGAAATCAGCGATATTCTGCCGTCCGGGGTTAAGCGCGGCTAGCGGTGCATCATGGCCAAGGGACCGAATAGGCTCTGCACCCTTTTCAGCCATTTGCTCGATGAATTGGATGTGATCTCGCTCCCATCCAAATGCCTTGTATTGCCCGTTTTGAATTTTGTATTCCTCTTGATTGACGATAACCTTTTTCGCCGCTGGAGGCAGCAGGCGTAAACGTGCATCCTTAAAGGAAAGCCGCTTGGAGAATCGTTCGAACACTTCTTCTTGATATTGATTGTATTCATAAAGCCTGATGGAATCTCCATCCCACTTCAAGCCAACCTTTTCACCAGGGCCGATTGGCTTTGGATCGGCAACATATTCCGTTGTCGGGATAACTCCAGGCTCAGAGCCGAATAAATATGATGTCGCTGTTTCCATCATCCATAATGGGCGCAGGCCGAGTGAATCCACAGAGAACGCCACTTCGTCAGCATGACGGGAAATGATTGCTGCTGGTCCTTGGGCGAAATGTCCCCAGGATTCGCGCAGATAGGTGTATAAATCTTGAAGATGGCCAGGATATTCTTTCATTTCATTAATAATGGGAGGGAAGATGATATCAAGTGCTTCAAATAAGCTGTAGCCTTCGCGATAAATGAAAGTTTCAAGCGTGCGGCTAAGGTCTTGGGAGTCACTTCCGCCTTGAACGAGCGGAACGCCAACCATTTGTGCTTCATCACGTAATCTTGCAATCGTGTTAATCTCTCCATTATGGCCGAGTACGCTGAATGGCTGCACACGAAAGAAGCTTGATAATGTATTTGTGCAATAGCGATTATGACCAAGAGTAATTGTCGATGCAACAAGAGGGCTGCTTAAGTCTGGATAGTATTTTGGCAGTATGTCTCCTGCCCCCATGACTTTATAAACGGCATGATATTGGCTCAAGGATGAGACATGAATTAATTCATTCCGTTCAATCTCTACAGTCAAGTCAAACAATAGAGCGGAGAGAGATTTCTGGCTCTGTTTGGGATCCGCGATAAAGCCAACCTGTAAGAAGACAGGGTTCTCTTGCAGGGCAATTGGTCCGAGCGCATCAGAGGAATAAGCTTGATCAGACACGAAGACCTCTGATAAATGGCTGTTCTTTGCTTTTTGGATAATTTCTTCAATTGTTTGCCCTTTATCAGCATGGCGGTCAATGAAGAAATGACCAACGACGAAATGAGGTGAATCGGCTAGGGAAGAATCTGCTCCTGCATTGTTTAGCTTTTCTTGCCATAAGGCACGCGGGATATCTATATGAATACCGACGCCATCGCCTTCACCGTTAATAAAACCAGCGCGGTGATTCATGGTGACAAGTGCATCGATACATGCAAAGATATTTTCACGTGTCGGAATTTTTTCCTTTTCAACACAGGCGATAATTCCGCAAGCATCATGTTCTGCTTTGTGGAATTCGGTAAATTTGCTTGGACTCCATTTTTGATTCATAAGAAAGGCAACGGATAAGCTTGCGCCTATTTGATTGCCAGTTCACCTCCTGCTTAAACTTGTAGTATTGGTTGTTTCTTGGAAACTAGTTTGGAAGGGAATTGCTTAATATGAGGGTTTAACTTTATAAAAGACTAATAGCTATATAGTATCATTAGAATTTTCAGAAATCAATTAATTATACATTTTTCACCGTATTGTAAAAAATATGCAAATAGCCGAATACCTTAATGTAAACGCTTTCTATATTCATTTTAAAACAAATCCGCTTCGGATAAGCGGATTTGCATTTGTATAATTATTCATAATGTTGTATTTATAAAGATTCAAATGCCTTGTTTACGGCTTCTATTGTTCTATCAATATCTTCTTCTGTGTGTGCTGTCGTCAAGAACCAGGCTTCGTATTTAGAAGGGGCAAGGTTAATGCCTTGTTCAAGCATAAGCTTGAAGAACCGGCCGAATTTCTCTCCATCCGTTGCTTCTACCTGTGCATAATTGATGATTTCTTCTTCGGAATCAGTGAAGTACACAGTGAGGGCACCTTTTAAACGGTTTATTTGGATAGCGACATGATGACGCTTGGCTGCATCGCGGATACCTTTCTCTAAACGAGCGCCAAGAGTATCAAGATGTTCATATACACCATCTTCTTTTAGAACTTCAAGACAAGCGATACCTGCTAACATGGAGGCGGGGTTTCCAGCCATTGTTCCTGCCTGATATGCCGGTCCCATCGGGGCAACTTTATCCATGATTTCTTTTCTGCCGCCATAAGCACCGATCGGCAAGCCTCCGCCAATGATTTTGCCGACTGCAGTGATATCAGGCTCGACGCCTAATAGATTTTGAGCGCCGCCATACATGAAGCGAAAAGCGGTAATGACCTCGTCATAGATGACGAGCGATCCATGAGAGTGAGCAATTTCATTTACAGCTTCAAGAAATCCCGGCTGCGGCTGAACAATACCGAAATTTCCGACGATAGGCTCAACTAGTATGCCAGCTACTTCTTCACCCCATGTATCCATCGTTTGCCTGAATGATTCAACATCATTGAATGGAACGGTGATTACTTCTTTTGCAATGCTTTGTGGTACACCTGCAGAGTCTGGTGTGCCAAGTGTAGAAGGTCCCGATCCGGCTGCAACGAGGACAAGGTCCGAATGGCCGTGATAGCAACCGGCGAATTTGACGATTTTGTCTCTTCCTGTATAGGCTCTGGCAACACGAATCGTTGTCATGACGGATTCCGTGCCGGAATTAGTGAAGCGTATTTTTTCCATAGAAGGAATGGCTTCCTGGAGCATTTTCGCGAACTTTAGCTCATGAGGTGTCGGTGTTCCGTATAATACGCCATTCTCAGCAGCTTCCGTAATGGCCTTTGTGATATGGGGGTGCGCATGGCCAGTAATAATAGGACCGTAAGCGGCAAGATAATCTATGTACTTATTGCCGTCAACATCCCAAAAATAAGCGCCCTGTCCTTTTGCCATGGAGATAGGTGCTCCTCCTCCAACAGCCTTGTACGACCGTGATGGGGAATTGACTCCGCCAACGATAATTTCGAGGGCTTCGGCATGCAATTTCTCAGATTGTGAATGATTCATTTAAAATACCTCCTTCATGCATAAAGCACGTGATATATTGTAGCACTCTCAAACTTTATTTGTATATGACTAAGCCAATAGCGGCCCTGTACAACCAATCATAGTTATGCAGGGAGCGGAGTATATATTACAAGAGGGTGCTGGTTGTCTAAGGGGGGAATCCTTTGTTCTATGTGTTTATAACAGCAGTAATTATTTGCCTTGGAATGAGCCTGAAGGCCCTCTTGCTTCCGACAGAGAAGGGGGAGCGGATTTCTTTGGAGCATCTATACTGGATTATCACCGTCTATTTCATTTTCCTGATTGGCTTTGGACTGCTTTATGTTTTGGTGGATTTGAAATTTGGGTCGGTGCTTCACTTGAACGGCTTGCCGGTCGTGGGCGGATTCTCTGTTAAGCTCGCGTCATCTCTTTATTTTAGCACGATGACTTTGCTGTCTGTCGGGTATGGAGATATGGTGCCGGTCGGGATAGGCAGATGGATTGCTTCAATAGAAGCCTTAATCGGATACGCGCTGCCCGCCGCATTTGTCGTTCGGACAGCCATTGACTTTGAAAATGTAAAAAATGACCGTAATTAGGTATAGTATTAGATAGAACAAAACCTAAGGAGGAATAGATATGAGTGCGTTAGTAGGAAGGAAGGCCCCGGATTTCAAATTGGAGGCCGGTGATGGAAAAGTAGTGACGATGGCTGACTTTTCTGGAAAAAATATTGTGCTGTATTTTTACCCAAAAGACATGACGCCTGGCTGTACGACAGAGGCATGTGATTTCAGGGAGAGTCATCAGTCATTCGCTGAGCTTGATACAGTAATCGTCGGCGTCAGTCCAGACCCGAAAGAAAAGCATGAGAGGTTCATCGCCAAATATGACTTGCCGTTTCTTTTATTGTCTGACCCGGAGCATACCTTATCTGAAGCATATGGCGTTTGGGTGCTCAAGAAAAATTTCGGCAAAGAATACATGGGTGTGGAACGCTCCACTTTTGTGATCAATAAAGAAGGGGAAGTTGTCAAGGAATGGCGCAAGGTGAAAGTGAAGGGACATGTAGAAGAAGCGTTAACCTATATTAAAGAGAATTTATCTTAATACGTAATTAAGGGGAGAGGGAGAAGATGAGGGACCCGCGATTGAGTCTATTGGCCAAGCAAATCCTCCGGCACTCCGTGAAAACGGAGAAGGGGGATAGGGTAATGATACACGGCCACCACAATACGAAGCCGCTTATGCTCGAGCTGATTGAAGAGGCCTATGAGCTTGGTGCTTATCCATTTATAGAGATCAAAGATGATGAGTTGGACAGACAGTGGGCCATCCAAAGCAGCCGTGAGCAATATGAAACGATGGCAAACTGGGAGCTGAAAAGATTTAAGGATATCAACGCGGTTATATACATAGTAGGAGAAGAAAATGGCGCGGAGATGACCGACATTCCGGGAGAGGTTTTTCGTATAAGCGGTGAGGTTATGAAACGAGTCACTGATTATTATATAAACAACTGCCGTTGGGTGCTCCTCAATTATCCGACAAAGTCCCTTGCCCAAAAAGCCGGCATGAGCACTGCTAAGTTTGAAGATTTCCTGCTCGATGTCTGTACAGTCGATTATGCGAAGATGGCAAAAGCTATGCTGCCTTTGAAGGAGTTGATGGAGAAGACAGACCGAGTGCGGATTGTGTCGCCGGGGACCGATCTCACTTTCTCAATTAAGGGGATTCCAGCCGTTATGTGCTATGGAGAGCGGAATATACCGGATGGAGAAGTATATACAGCACCAGTCAGGGACAGCGTTAACGGGACCATCACCTATAACACTCCTTGCCCGCATCTGGGGACAACCTTCCGAAATGTTAGTTTGACATTCAAGGAAGGAAAGATCATTAATGCCCAAGCTGACCAAGCAGAAAAAATCAATGAGATTTTCAATATTGATGAAGGAGCGCGATATATCGGTGAGTTTGCACTCGGGCTGAATCCGATGATTCATCATCCCATGGGAGACATTCTCTTTGATGAGAAAATCAATGGCAGCATTCACTTCACGCCTGGAATGGCTTATAAGGAAGCGGATAATGGAAATGTTTCTTCCATCCATTGGGATATGGTGCTTGTGCAGCGCGAGGAGTATGGAGGAGGCGAGATTTACTTTGACGACCGCCTCATTCGCAAGAATGGCCTGTTTGTCGTGCCGGAGCTAGAGGGATTAAATCCGAATTACTTGCTCGGTGAATGAGCCCTTTTTATAGAATAGGGGCTCTTCCCCCAATCATCATTGGACAATCAGAATAAGATGAAATCAGGGAATACCTCCTCAAACATAAATGTAGATGACTGCAAAGTGAAATGTTTGCAGTCCTTTTTTTGGTGTTTATGGGTAAAGTTTCTTAATATAGATAGTAGGGAATAGTAAAACGATGTTTGGAGGACTATATCATGAAAATTGTCTCGTCTTTTTTGCCTCCGAGAAAGCTGCAGCGTTCCATCAAGGAAAAGTTTGGTGAACATGAATTCCATTTCTTTAAGCGGATAGTAGATGTTGACGAAAACCTGATCAGTGAGATGGAAGTGCTCATTACATATGCGGAAGACCTGAACCCAGAAATCATTGATCGTGCTTCCTCGTTAAAATGGATTAGCGCGATGGCTGCCGGAATTGATAAAATGCCGATAGAGACTATCGAAAAAAGGGGAATCCTTGTGACAAATGCGCGAGGCATACATGCAATACCGATGGCTGAATTCGCGCTTGGTTTAATGCTATCTCATGCGAAGAGATTACCTGAGCTTAGGAAGCTCCAAGACAATAAAACGTGGAATAAATGGCTTCCGCTAAGTGAATTATGCGACAAGACTTTATTGTTGCTCGGCACGGGGGCCATCCCGGAAGAAATTGCTCGGCTTGCCGGGGCGTTCCGGATGAATGTCATCGGAGTCAATAGGAGCGGCGGTGAGGGTAAACATTTTGATAAAGTTATCCCGATTGAGCAATTAAACCTGGCGCTGCCGGAGGCGGATATGGTCATTTCTGTCTTGCCGAGTACGCCAAAGACAAGGGGTCTCCTCACCTATGAGCATTTCAAAAGAATGAAAAATAATGCTTTATTTATTAATCTTGGCAGAGGTGATCTCATCACAATGGAGACCTTGCAGCGGGTGTTGGAGGAGGAGCTTATTGGACAGATGGCGCTTGATGTTTTTCCGGATGAACCTCTTTACACGGACAGTCCATTTTGGGACTATCCTAATTTAACGATTACCCCGCATATCTCAAGCATCACAGAGAATTACCTCCCGAGGTCTTTTTCCATCTTTGAGCATAATTTAGCTGTGTATTTAGGTAAGGCAGAAGGGGATTATTTGAATAAAATTGACTTAAAGAAGGGGTATTGATGATGAAAATTTATACAAGAACCGGTGATAAAGGGCAAACATCCCTTGTTTACGGCACAAGAGTTTCGAAGACGGACTTGCGTGTTGAAGCTTATGGTACCTGTGATGAGGCAAACTCAATGATTGGCCTCTCTTTAAGTCACCTACATGATTTGGAGTTTGAAGGGAAAGATAAGTTTCAAGAGGTCTTCCATAGGATTCAAACGGATTTGTTCCATGTCGGTGCGGAATTAGCCACACCTGAGGGGAAAAAAGTTGGCTGGGTGTTAAAGAAGGAATCTATTACTGAAATCGAGGAGTACATTGATGAGCTTAATGAGGAGCTCCCTCCCTTCAAGAACTTCATTCTGCCGGGCGGACATCCAGCAGGCGCGTCGCTTCATGTCGCACGTACGATTGTCAGAAGGGCAGAAAGAAAAGCTATTGCTATAGGGGAAGGTGTTAATCCGCTAGTCATCGCTTATTTGAACAGACTCTCTGATTTGCTCTTTGTGGCAGCTCGTTTTTTGAACCTGCGTTTAGGCAGGCTTGAACCAACACTACATGAGTGATAAATGAAGATATCAACCTAAGAAGATAATTTACTCCTGCTAGGTTGGTAGAAACGTTGACAATCCGCTACATTATCAAGTAAACTTATTGTAACGATTATAAAGTAATAATATATAAAAAGGGAGTGCATGACGGTGTCTCACCAACTTAAAGATGCATTAGATACTCTGAAAACAACTGGTGTCCGCATGACTCCGCAACGTCATGCCATACTAGAATATTTAATTACATCACATACACATCCAACTGCAGACGATATTTACAAAGCATTAGAAGGTAAATTTCCCAATATGAGCGTAGCGACTGTATACAATAACTTGCGAGTGTTCAAAGAGGTTGGATTGGTAAAAGAATTGACGTACGGAGATTCATCCAGTCGTTTTGATTATTCTTCCTCTGACCACTATCATATTATATGTGAAAAATGCGGGAAGATTGTTGATTTCCATTACCCTGGTCTTGATGAGGTGGAACATCTCGCTTCACATGTGGCAGGTTTCAAGGTGACGCATCATCGGATGGAAATCTACGGAGATTGCGCGGCTTGTGCGGCGAAAGAGGTACATTAATTATAAGTCTGCCGTTTAGGTATGCTTTTATAAGAAAAGAGAAGCCGGTTCCAGGCTTCTCTTTTTTTATGCATTATGATTTTTTTGTTTTCTTCTATTATAGGATTCATCGAATTCCTTGCCTTCCAACGTTTTGTCTAAGGTTAATGGCTCACGGCAATACATGCACATATCCACGCGGCCCAAGATTTTTGTAGGCTTGCCGCAATTAGGGCAGGCAACCTGAACAGCCTTAGTTGAAAGCATGCCGATCCAAAAATATACAACCATACTCGCCATTATGGAGAGTAGACCTAAGACCATAAAAATGGTCATTAGTAAAGGTGAAGTACGGAAGAAAATGCCGACATACATAATGATGAACCCGAAAAAAATTAAACTGAGCGCGAATGTCCGTATTTTGTTGATCTTGCTACTATACTTAGCCACAGCTGAAATCCCCCTTTATCTACTATAATATACCATATTATCCAGAGACATCTACATTATCGTAAAACTAAAACAAAATAGTGGCAGGAGTCTGTCGAATATTGTTGAATTAATTTATATACCCAAAAACCTTCTTAAAGGAGTAGAACAATGGAAGATATCCTAAGGCCTGTATATCAAGAGAGGGCGAGCAACCCAGAGACGCAAGGTGTGTTATTAATTGAGAAGCTTTCACCAGAAAGCCCTAGCACGGATACGTTTGATTACATTTTGCTTGTGATTATCAAGAGTGAATATAAACCGGCTGTCTTTATTAAGCACTACGCTTATGAGCATAAGAAAGCTGCCTTGCATGTAGTGACGGAGGAAAAATTGAATGAATGGAGACTGCTCGGAACGAACAGGAAAATCATTGATTGGATTTATAATGGAAAAATTGTGTTTGATCGGAATGATTATTTAGCCTCTTTGAAAAGGGAAATGGATGAGTTTCCATTCTATGGCCGAAAAATAAAGAAAGGTATTGAGTTTGCCAAATTAATCAGGCGCTATATGGATGGCAAGGAGTTATTTGACCAAGGGAATATTCTTGATGCCTATAACCATATTGTTCATGCGCTTCATCATCTAGCGAGGCTTGAGGTGATCGAGAAGGGATATCATCCTGAAGTGACGGTTTGGAATCAAGTGAAGCACATCGGACCGGATATCTATAAATTGTATGAGGAATTGGTTTATAGTGAAGAAAAAATTGAGCAGAGACTAGAATTGCTCTTTTTGGTCAGCGACTTTTTGATTCATACAAGAACAGAATCTGGTTCTGGGCATATCATGGAGATTATCAGGGAGCGAGGCGATGAATATTGGTCGTATGATGAGCTATATTCCCATAAGGAGCTCGTTTATTATGGCGAAGACTTGCGTATCTTAATCGAGTATCTGATTGAACGAGAATATATTGAAATTGTCTTGAAAGAGACGAAGGGAGCTAAGCTATTTCATCGGTATTATAAAATTCATAAAGAAATTTAAAAAACTATATTGACCAAACGATTTTCGGGTGTTATATTAATAAACGTCGCTGATGTGCTTAACGAAAGCACACAAACGACAAAAAAACTTTTTCAAAAAAAGTTATTGACAAGAAATTGAAAACTTGTTAAGATATAAAAGTCGCTGAAAACGACAGCGAATTGAAAAAGAAATAGATTGTTCTTTGAAAACTAAACAAAACGAAACGCTAAGCAAGTCTTAAAATTTGAGAGTTTAACTCTCGTCAATGTTTTAAATTATAGCTAGATCAAACATCTTTCGGAGAGTTTGATCCTGGCTCAGGACGAACGCTGG